>DATDIA010000081.1:0-20201 GCA_036521295.1 Candidatus Cybelea sp.
AGTAAAACGTAGCCGCTCGCAAGCGTTGCATGCCCGCAGAGTTGCAACTCTCCGGCCGGCGCAAACCAGCGGATCTGAAAATGGTCGTCGACCGCCACGAAAAAGGCGGTCGCGGGAAGGTTCTCCTCCGCAGCGATGGCGAGAAGTGTCGATTCGTCAAACCACCGCTCGAGGGGACAGACGCCTGCGGGGTTCCCGCCGAACGCGTCGCGAGTAAAAGCATCGACGTGATCGAAAGGAATTTTCACTGCGCTTTCCATGAGACACGGTGCCCTTCGGTGCACAAAGCAGTCGAACCGCCATTGGAAGACGAGAAGGCTGAGCGCATAAGCAGGTAAGCCCTGGCTGGCTGTAGTACCGAAGGAAAGCCGGCCTAGCCGGAAATCTCGTGGCCAAATCAAGCAAAACAATCAAGAAGGAGCCATTTGAATGAGAATCTTAAGGCGAGGCTCGTACGCGTTAGGCGTACTGGCCGCTGCGGCATTACTTGGCGGCTGTAACGGCAGCGGCGGATCGCAATCGTCGGGACTCACGCCGAGTTCTGGAGTGAGGAGCTATGCTCTTAATCCGAGCGACACGTTTGTCGGCGTGAAGTGGATCGGCAACGTGCACCCCGACCATCAAAAGTCGTGGATTTCGCCCGACGTGCAGCGAGCGCCGCGACTTCTCTTCGTCTCGGATACCGCGACCGACGACGTCGACATCTTTACAATGCCGGATATGGCGCTGAAGGGCACGATCACCGGTTTCAACCAGCCGCAAGGTGAATGTTCCGACAAGCACGGCAACGTCTACGTCGCGAATACACAGGCTACTCAAGTGGAGGAGTATTCGCGCACCGGAACCCTGCTCAACACGTATCCGGATAAGTCAGGCTATCCGGTTGGATGCGCGGTCAATCCGGTCAACGGCGATCTTGCCGTCGCCAACGTCAGTAGTTTTTCCGGTCTCGGCCATGTGTTGCTCTTTACGAGCCCCTCGTCCCGGCCCACTATGCTCATCAACCCGGCGCAGGTTTCCTACTTCTTCCTCGGCTACGACATCCACGGTGATCTCTGGGTTGATGGAAGAGATAAGCAGAAAAACTACATCGTCTCCGCCTGCGGCGGATTTGTCTGCCGCACGATCCAGCTCACGGGCGGAAAAATCTACTTTCCAGGCGCCGTGCAATGGGATCAGAAGGAGTATAGTTGGGTCCTGTTCGACCAGCGCTGCGGCAATACTACTGCCGCGTGCAGCTATTGGGTTTCAGGAACCGGCGTCCTCGGTCAGGCCACGAACTACCAGAACTCCAGCGGCGGCGCGGTCTGCGACATGATTCAGGGCGTGGTTGCTGCCTACGGCAAACGGTACACCGCCGGCTCCGATTACGAATACACCGGCTGCCCCAATGCGGGCAACAGTTCCGTGAATCGCTGGCAGTATCCAGCCGGCGGCGCGCCGACCAATTATGCAACGGAACTGGTGACGCAGCAGCCGGCCGGAGCGGCGATAAGCACGCAGAACGTAAATACCCCACCACAATAATCGCACGAGCGACCGTTCCGGCGTAAAAAAGGGGACCGGCCTTCACCGATCCCCTTTTCCTTTGCATCGTGTATGAATCTCAGCCTTTGCCCAATCCAAAGGCACTTGCGGTCTACGATCCATAAAATCTCAAGCTGACGGATTGTGAAGAAGAGGGCGCCCTTAACGGGTGCCCTCTTCTCGCTACGCTACGCATGAGGAAAGGGACAGGGTTCCAACAGAGCACAGTAATCGGCATGAAAAGAATGGGCCTCTTGCTGCTAAGCCTTTGCGCCTGCGCGGGAGTCGGCACGCCGGCGGCACCCGCAAATCGCGACGGAGGATCCTCGCAGATGATCCCCGCCGCGCGGGCGCAGAATTTGCTTTACGTATCGGACGAGGGCGCCAACGACGTTGACGTTTACGCGTATCCCGCGGGCACGCGTGCGGGAAAGCTCACGAATCTGGCGCAACCGGCCGGCCTTTGCACGGATACTCTTGGCGACGTTTGGGTCGTGCAATCGTCATCCGCGAAAGTCACGGAGTTCGGGCACGGCGGCGCGAAGCCGATAGCGACGCTTACCATCAGCGGCGCCCGCAGGCTTCTTGGCTGCGCGGTCGATCCAGCGACCGGAAATCTCGCGGTAACTGACCTCGGCAACTCGAAAGGCGGGGGAAGCCTCTGGGTTTTTGCGCGCGCGCAAGGCATTCCGAAGAACTACCGCGATCCAAAGATCAGCTTCGCATATTTCGACGGATACGACCTCGGGGGCAACCTTTTCGTCGATGGCCTCGGCCGCGGCTCTCGCTTCGAACTCGCAGAGCTTCCAAAGGGAGCTGGGGAGCTTAAAGATATTGCCTTGTATAAAAGCGTCGGTTTCCCAGGCGGCGTCCATTGGGACGGCAAGTACGTAGCGATCGGAGATCAGGATTACCAAGGCCGGCAAACGTCGGGGATTTACCAAATCTCAGTTTCCGGATCGCGCGCACGAGTGAAAGGAACCACGCCGCTCACCGGAAGCTGCGACGTCGTTCAATTTGCGTTTGGTCGCACGGGCGGCAAAAACGGGGGACAGAAAAACCAGGTGATCGGACCCGACGTCTGCCAAAATAATGTGGGCTTCTATCAGTATCCCGCCGGCGGTTCGGCAACGAAAACGCTCAATGGTTTTCAATACCCCGTTGGCGCAGCGCTTAGCCTCGTCAAATAGCCGCGAGCCGCTTCAGGTGAAGCGGCTCGCGCAGTGCGATCAGTCTCCTAGACTGTGCTTCACCTCGAGGCGTCGCACGTCGCCGTTCAAGATATCTTTGAGTGGAGTATAGTATGGCGGACGCGTGGGGATGGGCGCCGGTCGGATGTCCAGCGTTCTGCAGTTCCACGGTGACGGGAATTTGCTGACGATTCCTTGCGGAATCGTAGCCAACTGCGGCGAATTCGGTGCGCTGCTCCCATCCAGTTTTGCGAGGGAAAAGGCCCCGGCAAGATCGGAGATCTGATCGTTGGGGTAATCGCGCGGGCCGTACGGCTCGACGATTGCCTCGTCTGGAAGCGACGCCATCGTTCGCACGCCGAAGGTCGCCTCGATGAACCTGGCGACCGAAACCGTGTCGCTGTAATCCGATATTACGGCGCCCGAGAGCGCATAGGGCGAGACGACGATGAATGGAATACGCTGACCGTCGCCGCACGGGTAGCCGTCGTTGCACGCGTCGAAGCGATGCGGCGGTACGTGATCGTAGAATCCCCCGCCGTCGTCCCAGGTGATGAAGATTGCTGAATCTTTCCAGTACTTGCTCTGCGCGATCGCGTTCACGTACGTGGCGACGAACGCTTCGCCGACTTGTGAATCGGAGTTTCCGGGGCCCGGATGGTCGTCATCGCCCAAGAAGTCTTCTTGGATCGTCGGGTTCTTATTGGCGGGCTTCCAGCCGAAATGGTTCTCTTTCGAACCCTTGATGAAGAAGACGCCGCTATCGGCCAGCTTGCCGCCCCGAATTTGCGACAAAATTCTCTGGGTTGTGGTGACGTGCGACCAGTAGACGCTGTTATTGCGCACGTAGTCAAAGTATTGCGGCGCGTTGTGGTGCGCAACGTAGCCGGGCTGCGCGTTCGCACCGCGACCGTTGACGTAGCCTTCTTGAGACCACCGCCAATCGATTGCCGTGCGTCCGGACGATGCCATAGCTGCAAGGTCCTTCGCGACCTTTCCCGGGCTCGCCATAGCCTGGTTGGCAGCGCCGCCTCCTCCCAGGGTCATCGCCAGCGTAGCGTAGCTCTGCGGAATTTGAACGGTCGAGTCCGATCCCGTGTATGGGCCCGCGAAGGGGTCGAGATCGCCATTGATCGGAACGCCGGGCCCTTCGCTTGGATTGGAAGCTTCGCTCGGGAACCGCTTCTCTTGCGAGATCCCGGCTTGCCCCGCGAACATGGCGACGTTACTTGGTGATGATGGCCCCGTCTCTGCCTGAAAGTAGTGATCCAAAAGGGCAAAGTTCTTTGCGTACATCCACAGATATGGAATCGTGTCGCAGTCGTAGATCGCCATGGTCGTCAACCCATACTGACGGGCCACGGCCGGCGAGGTGCCGTAGTTCTTGATGTTGTCGAGTTCTTCACGCTAAAGAAACCGGTTCATCTCGCCGCCGTTGAACTTGTTCTCGAGAATGTAGCGGTCTTGGTCGGGCCCGAGCACGTCTGGTGCGGTGATCTTAAAGATCGTTTGCGTTCTCTTGGCGACGTAATCGTATTGGGAGTAGCCGTGCGTTTTCGCCAGGCGAGTCGTGAGGTTCTCCGATCCTGGATACGTGCCGAAATAGTTGTCGTACGAGTGGTTCTCTTGGAAGATCACGAATACGTGCTTGATCTTCTGGTGGAGTTGCGCGACGAGTAACGCATGAGTTTGGGGCGAGAGCCGCGATAGTTCGCTCGTGCCGGACGTCGTGGTCGGCATCAGTGCCGACGCGCCGTTGCACCCCGTCAAGATGGGAGCGGCGAGAGCGACGATCGCGATCGAGGTGGAGAGACGCCGAAGAATCATCAGTTCTGCTCCATGCGGTCCTGCAGCGAGGTGGAAAGTAGCCTCGCCAAAGCTTCGACGGTTCTCGCGGGCCGGCTCGTTAACGAATGTCTAAATTTCTAAAGCGAAGTTATGACGCAGTAGCGGGTTTCCGCAGGAAGCCGGCCGCGGCAACGGCGCCGGCGCAGAAGGCAAGCAGGGCCGAGACGACCATCGCAGCGCGAAATCCAGAGACGTACGAAGGCGCACTCGTAACGACGATTCCAAGTGCCGCGATTCCGATCAGCCCCGCGGTGCGAGCGATCGCGTTGTTCACTCCCGACGCAACGCCGGCGTGGTCGACGCTTACCGAGTCCATCACCGTCGTGGTGAGCGGCGCGACGAAGAGCGCGCCGCCCAGACCAAGGATGGTCGCGGCGGGGAAGAAGGTCATCCAGTACGATCCGTCGCTTCCGGGCATCGCAAGCGCTAGGAAACCGAGGCCGGCGAGAATCGATCCCAGCAGCAGCGGCGTCCGCGGGCCGATCCGCGCGACCAGGCCGCCGGACCAGCGCGACAAGACGACCATGCTGAAGACAAACGGAAGGAGCGCGGCGCCGGCGGCGGTCGGCGAGTAGTGGTGAACGTTGATGAGCACGAACGGCACGAAGTAAAGGCTTCCTCCGATCGCGGCGTAGAGAAGAAACGTATAGATGTTCGCAACGCTAAAGGCTCGCGACGCGAACAGATCGCAGCGTACCATCGGATCTGGGGTGTGGCGCTCGAAGAGAACGAAAAGCCATAGCAGAACCAGTCCGGCGCACACCATTGCAACCTCGGGAGCGGAAATGCGCCCCGCATTCATCGCGATCAGCCCGTAAACGAGCAGTGCTAATGCGAGCGTCACGAGTGCCGCACCGGTGACGTCAATATGTCGATCGGCCGATTCGTCACGGCTCTCTGGAACGCGAAACGCAACGATCGACAACACCGCGATTGCAATCGGAACGTTGATCAGGAAGACGTAGCGCCACGAGAAATCCTGCGTCAGCCATCCTCCGATGACCGGGCCGGCCGCGGATGTCAGCGACGTAAAGCCCGACCACATGCCGATCGCTCGTCCGCGCGTTTGCTCGTCGTACGCCGAGCTGATCAACGACAGGCTCCCAGGCGTCGAGAGTGCCCCTCCGATCCCTTGAATACAGCGCGCCACGATCAGGGCGGTGATATTGCCGGCGAGCGCGCAACCGAGTGAAGCGACGGCGAAGAGCGCGATGCCGATGGCAAATATCCGTCGCCGTCCATACAAATCGCCGAGCGCGCCGCCCGACAGAATCAGGGCAGAGAGGAAGAGCGAATAGCCTTCGATGACCCACTGCGTTTGGCCGGTCGTCGTATGGAGGTCGCGCTGAATCACCGGAAGTGAGACGTTGACCGCAGTCCCGTCGATGAACGCCATCGAAGAGCCGAGAATCGCCGCAAACAGTACCCATGGAACCTTCACGCTGCGCCCTTCCCGCCGTTGCAGTCGCTTCCTACGCGGCGAAGAATATCGTCGCGTGAGCTCGATTCTCGATCGGCCGCTGCGGGCCGGCATACTGGCCGCGGCCGATAGCGTGCTCGTGCGCCGCGCCGTAACTCGGTACGGCATGCGTTTGGGAGCGGGGCGTTTCGTCGCCGGTGAGAACTTTGCGCAGTTTCTGCCCGTGGTGCGGGCCGCCAACGCGCAAGGCTTCGCCGTGGCCGCGACGATTCTGGGCGAGAGCGTGCGCGACCGTGACGAAACGTTGGCAGTCACGCAAGAATACTCCCGGCTTCTGCACGCATTTGCGCAAGAGGGGCTCGATGCAAACGTCGCGCTCAAGCTCACGCAGGTCGGCCTCGATATCGACTCTGAGCTCGCGTTCGAGAACGCTTCTCGCGTCGCAGGCGCGGCGCGGCAGAGTGGAAAGACCATACGCATGGACATGGAACAATCGCGTTATGTGGACCGTACGCTGGCAATCTATCGGCGCTTGCGTGAGCGTTACGATAACGTTGGGTTCGTGCTGCAGTCCTATCTCTACCGCAGCCATGCCGATCTCGTCGCGATGCTCCCGCTCGCGCCGAACGTCCGCATCGTGAAAGGCGCCTATCTCGAACCGCCCGACCTAGCCTATCCGCGCAAGCGCGACGTGGACGAGAACTACCGCAGCCTCGCCGAGCTTGCGCTCTCGAACGACGGCTACACCGCAATCGCCACGCACGATCCCGCCATCATCGATCGTGTCGTGCAATTCGCCGCTACGAGCGCCTTGCCAAAGCAAGGACGCTTCGAGTTTCAACTGCTCTACGGCATCGCCACCCCGCTCGCTCGCAGCATCCTCGAACGCGGCTATCGCGTGCGTCTCTCCATACCCTACGGCGAGCAGTGGTTTCCATACCTCATGCGCCGGCTTGCCGAACGCCCCGCCAACTTGGCATTCTTCGTAAAGGGCGCGCTCTTTCCGAAGTTGTCATCTTGAGCCCTTCGACGGAAGGTATCTGGTCGGCGGCGCTGACGCCGATAGACGGCGAGCTTTGCCCAGACGCGTCGCGGGCGGTTACGTATTACCACGATCTCTTGCAGCGCGGGTGCGACGGCGTCACCGTGCTCGGAACGACCGGCGAAGCGATGTCGTTTAGTGCCACCCAGCGCGTGAACTTCATGGAAGCGCTTTCGTCGAGTGGGTTGCCGATGCAACGATTGATGGTCGGGACGGGGGCCGCAGGGCTGGGCGACGCCGTTCTCATGACGCGCGCCGCATTCGACTGCAATTACTCTGCAGCTCTCGTCATGCCGCCGTACTTTTTTAGAGAAGCTTCCGACGACGGCATCGTCGCGTTCTTCGATGCCTTCCTCTCCCGAGCAGATCCGCCGCGCAAGAGCGTCTTGCTCTATAACTTCCCGAAGATGAGCGGCATTGCGTTCCATCCGGCTCTCATCGATCGCCTCTTAAGTGAGTTTCCCGAAATCATCGCCGGCATGAAGGATAGCTCGAACGACGCAAATCTCCAAGCAGAAGTCCTCTCGCGCCATCCGGAGCTGGCGGTCTTGCCCGGCTCTGAGGGCGACTTGCTCGGGGCAAAAGCTCGCGGAGTTGCTGGATGCATCTCCGGCAGCGTCGCGTTATGGCCGCAGCTTGCGCGCAAGGTGTTTGCAAACGGCGATCGGGCGCAGGCAGAAAAACTCACCCGAAGACGCGCTGCGCTTGACGGAGTTCCGTTCGTTCCGGCAATGCGCCATCTGGTCGCGTGTTCGCGCGGCGATCCCGCCTGGGAACGCGCAATGCCGCCACAAGCTCCCTTAACACCCGCGCAGCGACGCGCACTCGACGGCGCCGTCGCGCCGTTCCGTGCGAGCCTCGTTAGCGCAGCGAGTACGCGGTAAGGCGACCGTTCTCGTCGGAACAGTAGACCCAGCCGTTAACCACGATTGGACTCTCCCAATGCACTGGGCCGATTGTCTTGCCGGCGCTGCGCATCGCGCTGCTCCAGAGGAGCTTGCCGTTGACTGCATCCAGTGCGACGATCGCGCCATCAACGGCGACGAAGAGCATGCCGTTGGCGACCACCACCGAGGTGCCTTCGCCGGTCTCTCCTGCTCTGGATTGCCACATCTGTGCGAGTTTGCTCACGCCCGCCTTATTGGTCTCCAAACGCATTGCTTCCACGACGTCGGGAAAGCCCATGAAGATCCACACCTGTTTGGCGGAGTCGGTCCAGACCGCCGGAGTGGAGAAGAGCCGATCCGGCAAGGTGACGAGCTGCAGCTCATTTCCAACGCCGGGGAGCGCGGCACGGTTGAGCAGCCTCAGCACCCCATCCTTTCCGCCTTGAACGAGCATCCAGGGCGTCTGGCTCGATCCTTCTACCGGCAAGACCGCCGGCGACGTGCTGCCAAGATCGAGGTCCTCGTTTTGAAGCCTCTTGTCGTCAGGTGGCGTGTAGCTGCCCAAGAAGTTTGAGAGATCGGCGCTCAGCGAGAGCACCGAATCGCCGTAGTTGTTACCGCCGCGGCTCGCATTGAAATCGGCGTTTCCGGTCGCAACGTAGATGCGTCCGTTCATCGACGAATCCGGATCGACGACCACGCCGCCGCGAGCCCATATTCCGGAACGTTGCGCGGAACACGAGTTCGGCTGGATAAGATGGTGCTTCTCGCTGCACAACGTGTTGAACACCTTCGTAGCCCCGTCGCTGAGACGTACGCTGACGATGTGTCCGTCGTACGGTGTCCCGTCTCCATTGTAGCCCGATAACGTGGCATAGAGATAACCGTTGGCGACGTTGAGAGACGACTCGTTCGCCTCGGTCGCAGGCGCCATCGTTATCTGTGCAGGGAAGCCCGGTGCATGAATGTCGTGGCCGGTTGAAGCGTCGAGCTTATGAACTTTGCCGTCAACGCCGCCCACGTAAATCGCCTTGCGCGATGGATCCGCGGCAGGCGTCGAGTGGGTGTAGTTCGGCCCATGCGTGAGAAAACGCCATACGATTCGCCCGGTGATCGCTTCGATTCCCAGCGTCATCCCGTTCTTGGTCGTTTCAAAGAGCATCGGCCGGAGGTGACGGCCGACCCGCACCTGCTGCAGCAGAATTGGCGTCGAGTCGGCGACCGCGCCGAGCGAAACCTGCCATCGCTCGCGCAAGCGATGCACGTTGCCTACGGTCAACGTGCTCTCGACCGGGTTAAAGCTCGTGCGATCCGGATTAAACCCAAAGACCGGCCAGTCGATGGCACCAGCTGGAAAGATCGTCGTCGCGATGACGCAGGCGACGGCCGCAAAGGTCGAAAGCAGTCCCATAGTGCTTGGGTTGGCCGCGGCGGGGCGGCGCCCTTTCGGCGTCTAAGATCACTACGAAACGATGTCCGAGCAAAAAGATGTCCAAAATTTGACTCCGCCGGTCAACAAAGTAGTCGTCGACGTTCCCGGCTGGCAGCAGGTACGGCCGCGCATTCCCGATACTCAGCAGCGCCGTACGCTCGAAAAGCGACGGAGCATTCGCGAAATCGTGTTCGGCGTGCAGGACGGCATTCTCACGACGCTTGGGATTATCACCGGCGTCGGCGTTGCCGAAGGCGACCGTTCGGCCGTTTTGATCAGCGGGTTTCTCGCGTTGATTGCCGGCGCGCTCTCGATGGGCGTCGGCGAATATCTCGGCCGCAAATCTGAGCGTGAGGTCGTGCAGGCGACGATCGATCTCGAAAAACGAGAGATGGCCGCCGATCCGCAGGGTGAGTTCACCGAACAAGTGGCCTTTTATAAGCTCAAGGGCTTTAGCGCCGAAGAAGCCGAGATGATCGTCAAGCGGTTGACGCAACACCCCGAGATCTACTTATACGAGATGGTGCGCGACGAGTTCGGCATCGATCCGCGCGAAGCGGAAGCATCGGGGCTGCGCGCACCGTTGGCAATGGGAGGCTCCTACGCGGTTGGCTCGCTCGTGCCGATTCTGGCCTTCGTGCTGCCCTTGACGATGCTCGCCTCGACGCTGAGCGCGCTCGGCTTTGCGCTCGTCGGCCTCTTCGCGGTTGGGTACTATGCCGGAACGCTGAGCGAACGCAGCCCGGTGGGAAAAGGTCTAGAAGTCGTGCTCTACGGCTGCGGCGTCTTTATCATCTCCTATCTCGTCGGTCACTACGTACCACCGCTCTTCGGGCACGCCCCCGTTTCGGTCGGCGGCTGATGCCGCTCGCGCTCGGCCACGCGCTGCTCGCCGGCATCGCGCAGGCAGCGGCATTCTTTTGGGATAGCCTTTTCGGGCTCATCTTCGGCTTTCTCGTGTCGGCGATCGTTCAGGTGATGCTGACTCCGGCGACGCTGCACCGCTATCTCGGTCCCGGCTTGAGAGGTCTGCTTTATGGCGCCGGCTTCGGCATCATTTCGTCGGCCTGTTCGTATGGCGCTGCTGCGGCCGCGCGCGGCGTCTATCGCAAAGGCGCGGACATCCGTTCGGTCTTGACCTTCTTGATTTCGTCGACCAACATGAATCTGGCCATTCTGATACTCTTCTGGTCGCTGCTCGGCTGGAAGTTTGCATTCGCCGAGTTCTTCGGCGGCGTCATCATTATCATAGTGGTGACGATCGGCCTCACGCTGTTCTTTCGCGGCGGCGAACTCGAGCGGCTCCAGCACGAATATCTTCAAAACAACGACGGCGACGGCGAGGGCTGCGCGCATCACGACCACGCGCACGAGGCGCAACGCGGATGGGGCGCCGTTGCCGCGACCGCAGTCGCCGACGTTCGCATGCTACGCACCGAACTGATCGTCGGCTATCTGATAGCCGGATTCGCTGCAGCGCTCGTACCGCCCGGCTGGCTTGCGAGCGCACTGCACGCCGTTGGATCGGTCCCTGCGGTAGGATATCTCCTGTTGCTCTTAACCGGTCTGGCGCTCGCCATTGCAACCTTCGTCTGCTCGATGGGGAACGTTCCGGTCGCGCGCTTTCTCGCCAACGCGGGCATACCGCTCGGCGCAAACACCACATTCATCTACGGCGACCTGTTGATTCTGCCGCTGATCGCGATCTATCGAAAATCCTTTCCTGCGCGCATCACCTGGGCCTTCGTCGCGCTCTTTGCGATCGGCGCGATGCTGGCCGGCGCCATCATGGAAAGGCTCGTCGGAAGCATCGGCGGCATCTCGATGGGCTCGATGACGATCAACGACCGCTTCACCCTCATTTCCAACCTCGTCGCGCTTGCCGCCGTGGCCGCAGTCGCCCTCGCCGCGCTCCCGCGCGGACGCGCTGCTCGCCCCTCGTAAGCGTCACCGTTGACGCAAATCAGTCGTTATTTCGATATGAGGCGTTTTCAGGCGCTCGCGGCGGTTGCTGCAATTGTGGCGTTGACCGGCGCCGCCGAGCCGCTGGGCTCGGCGCTGCGTTCTGCAGCCGCGACGTACTATGCAAAGGCCGGGCAAGTTGCGATCGTGGCCGGGCGCGATACAACCATGGATTACTACGACCGGCTCCTCGACGACGCCGCTCTGCTAAACGAGTCAGCGCCAAAGAATTATCCCGCCCAGCTTTGGCAGCAAACGATACAGGTCGCAGCGCAACTCGACTTGAGCCTTGCCACGCAGCTGCTTCATCGGTCGTATCAACCGATGGCGGCGATTCGAGGCCTCGGCGAAACGCTCGTGCGCTCTTCTAAGGACGGCACGATGCAGCCCGTGGCAATCTACGTGCCTTCGCAGTACTCGGCGTCGACCCCGGCACCCTTGGTGGTATTCCTGCATGGCCTACAGCAGACTGAATCGCATCTTGTCGCCGCGCAGTATCTCCGCGACTTGGCGGACGCGACCGGCACCATTATCGTAGCCCCGTATGGGCGCGGCGCGTATGATTTCCGCGGCGCCGAGAGCGACGTTTACGATGCTTTCGATGCTGCAAACCGAGCCTTCAGAATCGATCCGCGAAGGCGCTACCTCGTTGGCTATTCGATGGGCGGTTATTCGCTCTTCCGGCTCGCACCGATTCACTCGGCCGACTGGTCGGCCGTCATGTCCATTGCCGGCTCGCTGCTCGTTTCCCGAGAGCCGCTCGTCACGACGACCATGCGGGACACTCGGTTCTACATTCTGACCGGCGCGCGAGACCAGACCGTGCCGACGAGTTACCTTATCGCTGCGGCGATTTACCTACGCGACGCGGGGCTTCCGGTCACGTTTTATTCGCAGTTCAACGGCACCCATGAGTTATATTCGCTGCGTCAGATAATCTCGCAGGCGTGCAACGATATGGAGCACGGCGTCGTGCGCTATCCCGTCGGACTCACCGGCGCGTCAAACTTGCCGGAAGACCTCTAAATTACGGGAGCCTGGATTCGCACGCACTCCAGTCGATGTTGGCGAAGAACGCCTCGATGTACTTCCCCTTGTCCGCAGGTTTGTAATCTTTGAGGTATGCGTGTTCCCACACGTCCAACACGACGATCGGAACGAAACCAGCGACATTCCCGTTTTCGTGATCGTTGATCCAGTGATTTGTGATCTGTCCATTGGTCGTGTCGCAATACGCGATCGCCCAACCGATGCCGCGCATACCTCCGACCGCCATGAAGTCCTTCTTCCAGTCATCGAAGCCGCCGTACGTCTCGCCTAGGGCGTTGTAGAGCCGGCCGGTTCCAATCTCCCGCGGGCTCTTGGTCATGTTGTCGAAGTAGTACTCGTGCAGGCGCATGCCGTTGTACTCGAAACCGAGCCGCCGCACCATCTCAGCATAGGCCGGATCTGTCCCGGACGCATTACCTGCCTGACGGATCTCGCCAAGGCGCTCATTCAATAAGTTCGTGTTCTTAACGTAGCCCTCATACAGGCCGAAATGCATCTCCAGCGTCGCGTCGGAAATGCCTTTCAATCCAGCGAGGTCCCATTTCTTCGGCGTGTAGACACGCCCGCTTGTGCTCTGCATACGGCCCCCGGGGTTCAAGCCCGCAAAACGATTTCCTACGGGCAAATGTCCGGTTGAGGGCCGCTTAAACGTCTCTAGGCTATCAACACGCTTATAGGAGGCACGTAAATGGCAGAATTTCTTTACCTCTACCGCGGGGGACAGCGGGGCGCAACGCCGCAAGAGAGCGAGCAGATCATGCAAAAATGGATGAACTGGTTCAAGGAGCTCACGGCGAGCGGCAACGTTAAGGATGGAGGGCAGCCCCTTGAAGCCGAGGGCAAAGTCGTCAAGGATAACGGACGTACCGTGACCGACGGTCCCTTTGCCGAGGCCAAAGATCTGGTCGGCGGATATACGCTCATCGAGGCGCCGAACTTGGAACGCGCGGCGGAGCTTGCGAAGGGTTGTCCGGTTCTCGAGCGCGGGGGCGCCGTCGAAGTTCGTCCGATCATGCAGCTGGACATGTAGCGTGAACCCCAGCGACCATCTCTTTCGCCACGAGGCGGGGCGCATGGTCGCTGCGCTTACGCGGGTCTTCGGAATGCAGAATCTCGAGCTGGCAGAAGACGTCGTGCAAGACGCCTTCTGCCGGGCATTGGAAGTATGGAAGCTCCGAGGCGTCCCGGACAACCCGCGAGCATGGCTAATGAAAACGGCGCGAAATCGCGCGCTCGATGTATTGCGACGCGAACGCACCGCTCGAACGTTCGCGCCGGAGTACGGACGTCTGTTGCACACGGAGTGGACTGCTTCACAAGCGGTCCGAGAAGTATTCGAATCAACCGATGTTCCCGACGACCAGCTGCGCATGATGTTCTCATGCTGCACCGGCAGGCTTCCCGAAGCGGCCCAAGTCATGCTCGTTCTCGCGCTCGTCGGCGGCTTTGGCGTGAGGGAAATCGCGGCGGCCTTCGTCAGTCCGCACGCTGCGGTAGAAAAGCGCTTGAGCCGCGCGAAGCGCACGTTGAAAGAATCCGGGCCTCTCTTTGACGTTGCGGATGCCGCCGATTTTGCGAACCGGCTTCCCGCCGTGCAGCGAGCTCTCTACCTCATTTTCAGCGAGGGTTACCACGGAGCGTCGGCAACCGAGGTTGTGCGCGCGGATCTCTGTCACGAAGCGATTCGCCTCACGAGTCTTCTCGTGGAGCACCCGTTGGCTGCAACGCCGTCCACCCAGGCGCTCCTCGCGCTCATGTATCTCGACGCCGCCAGATTGGCCGGGCGCCTCGATCCTTCCGGCAACCTTACTTCGCTCTTCGACCAGGATCGTAGGCGCTGGGACCGAGCGATGATCGCCCAAGGCATTGCGTGGCTCGAGCACTCGGCGACGGGATCCGCGCTCACCCGCTATCACGTCGAGGCTGCGATTGCCGCAGTTCACGCTTCCGCTCCCAGCATCGAGACGACCGATTGGGCCGCGATCGTCGCGCTTTACGATATGCTGATGCGAATCGCGCCGTCGCCGATCGTCGCTTTGAACCGGGCGATCGCGGTCGCACAGGTCGACGGAGCGCAGCGAGGATTGGAAGCGATCGACGCGATCGCGCAACGGCAGCGGCTTGAAGCTTATCCGTTTTATTATGCGGCGCGAGCAGAGCTCGAGCTGCGCCGCCAAAACGACGCGGTCGCGCGACAGCACTTTGAACGCGCGCTGGCATTTGCCCGCAATTCGATCGAGCAACGATTCTTCGAAAACCGTCTCGCCACTCTGGCGGCGCAACCTTCGCCAACGTAGCGGCCTTTCTGGCGACATGCAGACTACCGAAAAGCTCCAGCGCCGGCCATCGCCGGCAACTCGCCCCCAGCCGCTCGCCTATCTCGAAGGCGCTCTGTGGATGGGTTCTTGGGACACCGATCGCATCTACGCCATCGATCCGGGCACTTGGAAGGTGCGCAAGGAAATCGAAGCTCCCGGAAAGCCGTACGGAATGACCGCTCTCGGCAACGGGCTGCGGGTCGTCGTGGCGCATGGTGACGACGACGATCGCTATCTTTACCGCTTTGCGCCGGATACCGGATTCGATCTCAATAGCAAGACGGCGTGCCCAGATCTCACCGGCTCCCATCTCGCCGCCTCGGGCTCGACGATCTATCTCGGCCAGATGACGTTTCACCGCATCGTCGTGCTGAAGCCCGATGCAACGGTCGAACGTGCGATCGCGTTGCCGACGCGCTGCGCGGGTCTGGGCTTCGGACCGGGCGGCCAATTCTTCATGATCTCGGGTGACGACGAGCTCGAACACTTGCAATTCGGTACGCTCGATGTTGCTCAGAACGAGCCACACTTTGAAAGCATCCGTCCGTTACCCGACGAAGCTCGCTCCCTGGTTTACGACGGCTCGGTTTGGTGGACGTGCCTGCGGGAGAGCAACGAAATCGCCTCATTTACGATATCGTAGCGATCGCGCGCGTGCTCCTTCGCGGATATTGGACGCGCAGTAAGCCCCCAAGAATCTATATGTGCCCTTCGCACGTTACCAAAAGGCAGTGCACCGCCAGGGTAACGAAGTAGGGTTTCGTGGAAGACGCAAGCCGGCTCATGGAACGAGTACGAGCCCGTGACGCCGACGCATTTGAGGTCCTCTACGACGAATACCATCGTCTCGTCTACGGTCTGGCGGTGCGCGTGCTCTCCGACGCGGCCGCCGCCGAGGACGTCACGCAAGCAGTGTTTTTAAAAATTTGGAGCGACCCGGCGCTTTTCCGCGGCGGTAATTTCGGAGCGTGGATCGCTCGGGTCGCACGCAATCGCGCCTTCGACGTCCTGCGCAGCCGAACCGCGCATGCCGAAAGTGCATTATCCCAAGCCCTTCCCGTCGACGACGCGCTGGAAGATACGGCCCTGGCGCGCATCGATGGGGAGCGCGTTCGCGAAGCGCTCGCGGGACTGCCACGCGAACAGCGCGAGCCCATCGAGCTGGGATTTTTTGGAGGCGCTTCGCAGGAGCAGATCGCGCGCCAGACCGGATTGCCGCTTGGGACCGTCAAGACACGCATCAGGTCCGGTTTGCGAAAGCTGCGTACCGTGCTGACAGGCGCGGTGACGGCATGATGTCGCACGACGAACTGCTCGACAACATCGCCGCTTACGCGCTGGGCCAGCTTTCGCCGGCAGAAGCGGAATCGGTCGTGCGTCATATGCAGACCTGCGAGCAGTGCCTTGAGGAGTACCGTTTTCTCCGCCCGGCGGTAACGGCGGTTGCGTACTCGGCGGAAAGCGTCGCCGATGTGAGTCCGCTGCTCAAGGCGCGCGTGATGCGCCACGTGCGGGCTGAAGCACGGCGTTCGCGCCCGCAGATCTGGCCCGCCTACGCCCTCGCTGCCGCGTGTCTTGCGATTGCAATTTTCACGGGTCTTGCTAACCTCTCACTCAACGACCGGCTCAATGGCGATCGTGCGCAGGCTGTCGCGCAGCTCAATCGCGATCGTGCGCAGTCTGCCGCGCAGGCGCAAACGATTGCCGACCTCAGCGCGTCCGATTCTCAACGTCATCGCTTTGCTCGCGGAGAAGTCGTGACGCACGGCACGCACCTCTACATCGCGTTGCGCGATTTACCGGCACCCCCGGAGGGACACGTGTATCAGGCGTGGACGCTTCCGAAAGCTTCAAAGACGATGGCGCCGTCGGTGACCTTTGAGCCCAGCGAATCCGGTGCCACCGTGGTCCGGTTGCCGGAAGCGGCGACGGCCGTTGTCGCCGTCGCGGTCAGCGTCGAGCCCGAGGGTGGTTCGAAACAGCCCACCACCAAGCCGATCGCGTTGGTGCGCATCTAAGCCGTTTGTTCTAGCCGACTGCAATCCAAAACATTACTTCGCACGTTCCTTTCGACAGTGACATGAAGAGCTTCGGCTCGAGAAAGGAACTCATGAAGAACCCACGATTGATAGCCGCGCTTGCGATCGTCCTCGCGTCGATTGGAACCGGCATCGCGTCCGCTAAATTGATGGCAGACGTCGTCGATCAGCCTACGCGTTTTTCGGGATCATGCTGCATTTATACCGGCGCACCGGCACTCGCCGTCACGCTTTCAATGGTTGAAGCCGGCGGCGGTCCAAGCAATTTTAGTACCGTTACGCTGCTCAAGGCCCTTACCGGTTCGCACTTCGATGCAGAGGTCGCCAAACTGACGAACCAATACGGCAAGGCTCAGGTCGGCCAGTTTCTCAAGACCTTCGATTTTGTCGTGGACGATTCGCTCAAGATCGTCGGCGAGAAAAAGATTGCGCTTCCCAGCCAACCGAATCCGAACCCGAAGGACGGCGAAGCGCTGGCCGGCGCGCTATGGGCGGCAGGTCAGACGGGTGAAGGTTACAACGTTGAAGTGATGCTCGATCGGGCGGTTTCCCATCCGATTCATTACACGGTGATGAGCGACATCGACGCTAAATACGGCCTCGCAGCCGACGCGCAATACCACGCGATCCTAACCACCGCCATGAAAGATCTCGCCGCGGCCTATCATTTAAATGCCGCGGGGCAGATGCAGGGCATGTAACGTAAAACGGCAGGGCGGCCCAGCCGGCCGCGACGAACCGCGCCGTATGCACGGATATCGCGCAGCCGGCTCCGCCCTCGTTGCCGTACTTTCCACGCTCGCGGGTTTCCCGCTGACGGCATCCGCGGCGCCGAACGGATTGGCGTGGGATTCGGTTACCAAGGTTGTGACGAACGCCGACCCCTCGACGCTAAAACCCGGTGCGTTCGATGCCGATTATGCGGCCGCTGCATCGGCGCCACAGAGCGGCGGCGCGATCGATCGGGTGAAACAGGGGATTGCCGAGCACCACTACGCCGCCGGTTCGAAGGAGCGCACCGACAACGTCGCCCAGCAAACCGCGACGATCGTGGACTGCGTCGCACGCACCATCACGACGCTGGATCTGCGCGGCAAAACCTATCGCGTCGTCTCCATGGATCAATCGGCCTCTCCGAGTCCCGGTGGAGCCGGTGGACCGCTATCGCGCTTTCTTTCAAACGGCACGCACATCACCATTTCGGTCAAGAATACCGCGCTCGGTTCGCTCGTCGTCGGCGGTCAGCCGAGCAACGGATTTCGCTCGGACATGACTTTTACCATAGCAACGGCTTCCGGCGAATCGTTTACGCAAAACGGCGTTCGGGTCGCCTACTACTCCGCTTACGCGAACCCGACCTCGGCCTGCTCCACGCTCGCCTTGGCTGCGGCGCAAGGGCCGAGAGTGATGGCGATATACGAGCAAGTGATGAGCGCGCTCTCGTCCGGTGGCACAAATTCAAATTTCAGCGTCAACCAGAACGGTCCGACGCTTCCGATCGGGAAGCTCGCGATTTACGAGACGATGACGTTCCAAATGCTCGCCCACGGCATGACCAGGGTCACCGAGCGCGGCAACGTTCGGGCGATCGCGGCCGACGATCCCGTCTTTAGCATTCCTCCGGGCTTCACGAAGCAATAACGCCGCCGTGTTGCACCGCGATGCGGCTGGCCATCGCCATGATCGTCAGCATTGGATTGACGCCGCTCGACTGGGGAAAAATCGAGGCATCGGCTACGAGTAAATTCTCGTAATCCCAAACGCGGCCGGACGGATCGACGACCGAGCGCTGCCGCTCGCTTCCCATCGCTGCGGTTCCCATCTGATGCGCCGAGAACAGGATCTGTCGATTCGGCGCAATTCCAATTCTGCGAAGGCGCGCGCCGAGCGTATCGCTTTGGCTTCGTCCCCACTGGGACCGCTCGATCTCTATCGGTTTGGCGTGCAGCGTCATCATGCGCACCGCCCCCGCGGCGAACCCGAGATCGAAAAGACCGCTGAGCCCTGCGAGTAGGTTCTCGCCATCATGGGATGAGAGCCGATATCGGATGGAGCCTTCCTGGTCGAGGTCGATCGAGCCGTGATCTCGGTCCCGGGTAAGGGCAAACATCGTCGCGGCGTTGCGGAAGCGGCTCATCAACTCTGCGTGGCTCGCGCGGTTTTCCCAGGGGAGCGCGAGCGCGGCCATGCCGGGATGCGAGGGCGCAACTTCGATCTTCGCGCCGTAATTGCCCGAACGGTAATTGAAAGTATCGGAGTATGCGCTTTGCATCGGCCCGATCCAAGGTTCGACCGGACGATCGAACTCTGCCACCGCGGCCGCGACCGGATGCAAAAAAAGTCGTCTGCCAAGCAAAGGATTTCGAATGCCGCTGCGGGCTAAAAGGCCGGGCGTGCGCAACGCGCCGGCACAAACCACGAACAAATCCGCCTTCACACCGAAGGTACGCAGGTCGTCCGGCGCAACGGTTTGCCGCGCGACGACGCTGCGCGCGCGGTCGCCGCTCGTCTCAATGCGTACGGCGCTAGCATTTGCGTAGATCGCGCCGCCGTTCGTTGCGAAGTCGCACAAAAATGTCGAGGCCGTCGATTGCTTCTTGCCGTAGGCGCAACCGAAACCGCAGTAACCGCAGCCGTCGGCGCAATCGGAGGCCGCGTTTCGAGGCGACGCAGCGGCGTGGAGCCCCAACGCACTCGCGCCATCAAGGATGACGCGATTGTTGGCGTTGTGATTCGCCGCCGGCCGAATATCGAGGCGGCTTTCGATTCGCGCGTAGTGCGCTGCAAGCTCGTCGCCGAGCGACGGGATGCCGCTTTGCCCCGCCCACTCATCGGCAATGCGCTCCGGCAAGCGCAAGCAGGTGCACCAGTTCACGGTCGTGCCTCCGCCGACGGTCGAGCCTGCGAGGATGGCAACGCCAAGATCGCTGGTCGAAGTGAGACCGCCGTCGAGATAGAGCTGCGACATCATCATCTCGCGTTGAGTGAAGGTGCGAGCGTCGTATGCGCCGCCCGCTTCCAGGACGACGACTCGTTTGCCGGCGCGCGCGAACGCCGATGCGACGACGCCACCACCGGCTCCGCTGCCGATAACGACGACGTCGGCGCTGACCTGCTCGCCCTCACGCGCAACGATGATCGGCAGTGGCTCGACGCCAGCATCAGCGTCGTGACGAGGGCCGGGATAGCCGATGCGCGCCCAGGTCGGATTCTCGTTCCCGCGCTCGCTTTCGGCGTATGCAAGAAAGAGCGACAGCCGTTTCAATGCCGCAAAGCCCGTCCGTAACCGCTCGACCGGCGCATCCGCAAGAATGGCGAGCAGGCTCGCGCGCGTCGAGTCGCCGGCCTTCATCGGAAGCCACAGCAGGTCGAGCAGCTGCTGCAGCTCGGCACGACGCCGCGGCATCAACCCGTCGATTGCGCGGGCGGCGTACTCCGGGACTTGGTCGACGCGCGCGTCTGCCGGCGCGACCGTCGCCACGACGT
>DATDIA010000082.1:0-3082 GCA_036521295.1 Candidatus Cybelea sp.
TCTGATCAGAGTCTTTCGCCCGCAGTGCGGGCCTGCTTTGGGGACCGTGCCAGACCCCTACGGCCAGCCAGCCGATGCGATGAGCGCCAATGCGGCGACCGGCGTGATAGCAATTGCCAACATCTTCGGCCCGAGTCGCACCGACGGCAGCATCTCGCTCTGTTCGCTCAAGAGCGGTTGCACCGCGAACCTGACCAATCCGAACATGCACGAAGTGGCTGGCGTCGCAATGTCCAAAGATGGCGATTGCTGGGCCTCGGCGATCGATGCGAACAGCCATGCGAACTTGACCTATTTCAAGGGCTGCTCCGGGAGCGGCGCGACGGCAAAGGGCTTCATCAACCCGTCGTACGGCGGACTCGACTTCGACGCCGCCGGCAATCTTGTCTCGTTCAGCGGCAACAGTGCCCAGTTGTACGTTTATCGCGGGTGCAACCCTAGGTGCAAGCTCGTCGGCGGACCCTTTTCGATGGGCGGTACGTCCGTGTACGGCCATCTGAACAAGAGCCGCGACATGTTGGCCGTCGCCGACTACCAGCACGGTCAGATCGAACTCTACACCTATACACCGACGGCCGTAGACTACGTACGAAGCTTCAACACCGGGCTTTCGGCCAGTCTCGATGTCGTCGGCGTAACCTACGCTCCCCAATAGGGCATCCGCCCCTGGTCATCTCGTTTATGCTTTAACGGTCGCCAAGGTTTTTCGCCCAGCTATGCGCTCCCAGAGCGCCTGGGTCTGCGCCTGAACGTAGGGACTCGAAAACCGCATCGCGCATTCGATCGACTCCTCGATCGCGCTGCGTGCGGCGCGGCGATCTCCTTGAACGAGATAAGCCTGCGCGCAGATTCGCTGCGTAAGCGAGAGAACGCGCGCGTGCCCTTGGGCGCGGGCCGCTCGCGTCGCGAGACCACCCTCCAACACGGCGTCGTTCAAACGCCCCATACGCAGCAGCGCCGCCGCCGCAAGCCCTCGCGACGAGACTAACTCGAAGCCGTTCGTTGAAAGCGATGCCGCAGTAGCTGCCGCCGCAAGCGCGCGTTGAGGAGTTCCAATTGCGACCTCGACGTCCGCGGCGACGAGGGCCAGGCCCGAGCGTAAACGCACGGGTAGCGATCGATCGACGGCATCGAACAGCTGCCGATAGGCGCGCCGGTCTTCAGCCCGGCGCGAATGCATCCAGCGCGCGACGGAGAGTTGATGGCGAGCGTAAAGTTCTCGCCCTCGTAATCCATGGACGCTCGCGAGCGCGGCAGCACGTGAAAAGAGCTGTTCACCACGGGACGGATCTGAAAAGACAAAATTTGCGACCTCCGCCTGAAGCGCCAGCAGATCGAACTCGACGTCGGGCTCGCCTACCGTACGGGGACGATTCAGAAGCTTGCGGATCAATCCGAGGGCTTGCGATGATTGGCCGCTGCGAAGTGCTGCGGACGCTCGCGTCAAAGTCGTGCGTTCATTTTCCGGCAAGCGCTCCCCGTCGGGTCCGGGAGCGACCGCAGCCGGCCCCCGGGTGAACCACCGAAGGGTCAGCATCGCTGCCGCGAGGCCATCGGCCAAGGACACGCGTCGATCCTCTTGGACGGTTTCACGCTCGAGAATCTCTCGACACGCATCGAGATGCGAGCGCGCGGAATCGAATCGATGGCTCCATGCCTCGATCGTGGCCAGCCGCCATAGCGCGTCGCAAGTAACGGCCGAGTCGCCGCCGCTCGCCAGCAGGTCTTCAAAAAGCGCAGTCGCGCTCTCCGTCTCGCCGGAGTCGGCAAGACTCGTTGCCCGCCACGAGAGACGCTGGGCGAAATCGCTCTCGACCGATATGGCGGTGCGTGACGCGCTCAGATATGCAGCGTGGAATGCATCGTGTGCGAGACGGCGCTCACGATAGAACTGACGGGTCGAAAGCCCAAGATTCGTTGCAACGCCTCGCGGATCGTGGCGCTCGAGGTCAACACGGAGTAGAATCGCGAGGTGGCGCGCGGTATCGATTGCATCTAACGCAGCGTCGACGCGCACGGCGATTCTGCAGAGTGCTTCGTTTACGGATCGCCCGGCGAAGTCCACGCGAGTGAGCGGATTGCGGCGCAACTGGCGTGGGTCGCCGGCGTATTTGAGCAAATGGCGCGTCGCGGCGTAGGGCGAACGCGCGGGATTCGCGCGAGCCATTACCGCCTCATTACGATGCTGTCCGGCTCAAGCCTTGCGCGTTACCGACATCTTTCTCGACCGGGGCTGATGCACGTAGGCCCGGAGCAGCTCGGTTACGTCGCTCAGCAGTCCATGTTGACTCACGTGCCGGCATGCAGCATCATGACACCTGGAAAGAAGAAGTAGCACGCAACGCCGATGACGATCAGATACCCTAAGAGGAAGAACGTCCATCCCATGTTGTGCCTGATCACTGCACCTTCGTTGCGCACGAAGCGCGTCGTCGATACGCCCACACTCGCTGTTTGCGGTGCAACCGGCTTTCCGATTTCAGCGCCGACGGAGTTGAGCGACGGCAGCAGCAGCACGGGGAATCCTAAAAGCTTTCCAATGATATTTTGAAATGCGCCAAACATCGCGTTGGTCGACGTATTACTTCCGGAAAGGGCCACTCCGATCCACCCAAGGATCGGCGCAACGATGATAAATGCCCAGCCGATCTTGGAAAACGCAAACGCGAGCGACGACGCGATCCCCGAGTAATTATAAACGTAGGCGAGCCCAAAGATGAACACCCCGACGAGCAGCGCCCCCCACATCTGCCTAAACGTGTTGCGAAATATCTGGCCGAGCTGGGAGAGGCTCGTTCGCAGGAGCAGAGCGATCAGGATCCACGATGCGAGGATGGCGGTACCGCCTACGAACGGCGTAAACGTGAAGGTCGCCGCCACCGGTTTTGCGCCGCTCAGCGACGACAGCGCCGTGACGCTGCTCGCGAAGATGGCCATCTTCGGAAGCGGCGACCATGGGCCGGTCCACAGAACGACGACTATGACCAGCACGACGAACGGCATCCAGGCCTGCCAGACCTCGGCGGCCGTCGGCGCAGGAGCGCCGTCGTCCACCGATGCACCGTATCCCAAAACTTCCTTC
>DATDIA010000083.1:0-10791 GCA_036521295.1 Candidatus Cybelea sp.
GGCGACGTCATCGTCGTCGGCGCAGGATTGATTGGGCTGGCGATCGCCTTCGAGCTCGCGGAACGCGGAATTGGCGTGCGGCTTTACGATCGGGGCGAGGCCGGTCACGCGGCGTCTTGGGCCGGTGCCGGGATGCTCGCGCCATACACCGAGCGCATTACGAATGAAGCCCTGCTCGCACTCTGCGCGGCATCGCTCCAAGAGTATCCCGCGTTCGTGCAGCGCGTCCGCGATGCGAGCGGCGTCGATTCTCAGCTCCGGCTTTCCGGCGTTCTCTATGCCGCATTTGAGTCGGGTGGTCTGGAGGTGCTGCAAGAGCATGCACGCGTGCTCCAAGCGCGCGGTATCGATTGCACGATGCTCGATCGCGGGAGCGCGCTTGCCGCGGAGCCGTGGCTGGGCGGTGCGCTTCTCGGCGGGCTGTTAAAGAAGGCTGAAGGATACGTCGACAATCGGCGCTTGGGACGCGCGCTGGCCGCCGCGTGCAAAGAACGAGGCGTGCATTGGGAGCAGAGCGCCGCGATTGCGGTGCAATGCGATACGCGCCGCGTACTGGGCGTACGCACCGATCGAGGATTCGCCGGCGCGCGCGCCGTGGTCAATGCGTGCGGCGCCTGGGCTGCGCAGCTTGGGGGCGTACCGCACTCGTGCGTCCCTCCGATCGAACCCGTGAAAGGACAGATGGTCGCCTTGTCGGTTCCGGTCGGGTTCGTACAGCGGCCTACTTGGGTTCCGGGCGCCTATCTCGTGCCGCGCGATGACGGGCGGCTGCTCATCGGCGCGACCGTCGAATCAGTCGGATTCGACGAACGGGTAACGGCGCAAGGCGTCCACGAGCTCCTGCACGCCGCGCTCGCCGCCGCGCCGGCGCTCGCGGGCTTTTCGATAACTGAAAGCTGGGCCGGGATACGGCCGGGAACTCCTGACGGATTGCCCTTGCTCGGACCCACGCCAATCGAAGGATACTTTCTGGCGAGCGGCCATTATCGAAACGGCATCCTGCTCGCCCCAGCGAGCGCGCGATTGATCGCCGACGCGATCGAACAAGAGAGCGTCGAGCCCCTCGCGCCGTTTCTGATCGCTCGCTTCGGCACGGAAGAAGTCCCGGCTGAGCGAATAACTCACGCGTGAAGGCTACGATCAACGGGCGTCCCGCCGATTTACCCCACGAGCTGACCATAGGCTCTCTGCTCGAGCTGCTTGGGTCCGCGCGGAGCGGCGTCGCCGTGGCGCGCAACGATCGCGTGGTGCGCCGAGCCGAGTACGATAGGCAGCTCGTGCGCGATGGCGACCGGGTCGAGATCATTGAAGCGGTTGCGGGAGGCTAGACGCGGCCGTCATGACAAGCGATAGCTTCAGAATCGGCACGTATCAGTTCGACTCGCGATTGATCGTCGGAACCGGAAAGTATCCGTCGATCGAGGTGATGCGCGCCGCTCATGCAGCCAGTGGGGCCGCAATGGTTACGGTCGCTATTCGACGCATCAACTTGGACAACGCGGAAGGGAAGACGCTGCTCGATTACATCGATCGCAATCGCTATACGATCCTTCCGAACACCGCAGGATGTTACTCGGCGAAAGAAGCGGTGCTCACCGCTCAGCTCGCCCGCGAGCTGCTCGAGACCGATCTCGTGAAACTCGAAGTGATCGGCGACGCGCAGACGCTGCACCCCGACTCCAGGCAGACGCTGGTCGCGGCGGAGCAGTTGGTGAAAGACGGCTTCACCGTGCTGCCGTATATCGGCGACGATCCGGTCGCATGCAAACAACTCGAAGAAGTTGGGTGCGCGGCGGTCATGCCGCTTGCCGCGCCGATAGGCAGCGGATTAGGCGTCTGCAATCCCTACTCGATCCGCATCATCAAAGAACGGTCGGCCGTTCCGGTGATCGTCGACGCAGGGGTCGGCACGGCCTCGGATGCGGCTATCGCGATGGAGCTTGGCGTCGACGCGCTCTTGATGAATACGGGAATCGCGCGCGCGCGCGATCCGGTTCTCATGGCCGACGCGATGCGTCACGCGGTCGTCGCCGGTCGCCAGGCCTTTTTGGCCGGCCGAATGGAGAAGCGCCTTTACGCCGACGCATCGAGCCCGATGCGCGACCTGATTTCGACGCAAACGCGCTAGCGTTCGATACCCCAGCTCCAAACGTTCCAAAAAGTGGAGCCCCCCGGAGCCGGCGCAATGCCGTGCACGTACGTTCTATAGGCGTTGGGGACTCGGACTTGCCAGAGTGTCCGGATGGGAAGATCCCGAGCGATCGCGCGTTGGACGATGGCGAAATCGGCCTCGCGGCGCATCCGATCGACCGTGGAGAGCGCGTCGCGCATGGCTGCGTCCGCGACACGATTACACCAAAACGAATAGTTGAGACCGGCGGGCGGCATCTGATTGCAAGCGAATTGCCACGAATCGTCGGGGTCGCTGCCGAGCACCCACCACGCGTCGTAAGCGAGCTGATAACGTCCGCCGGCCAAGATGCCTCCTTGTGCCGCGGGGCCGTAGAACATGCTGCTCGGATATTGCTTGATGGTCGTGCGAACGCCGATTCGCCGCAGATCTTCTTGGAGAATGGCGGCGACCAGCGCCGAGCCGTTGATGATCTGGGGAGCGATCGTGAGTGTCAGATCGAGCGAACGACCTGCCAGCAGCCGTTTCGCGGCGACGGGATCGTAGCGAACCGCGGGAGTTGCGGGGTCGTAGGCCCAGCCATTACTCGGCTGGTCGGCATCGATGATGATCCCGCTGCCGTGCGTCGCGGCCGCGACCAGCGTCCGACGGTCGATCGCCATCGCGATAGCTTGGCGAATGGAGAGCTCGCGCAGCATCGGATCGCGAAGGTTAAAGCGCAGAACGTGCAAGTCGTTGACGGGGGTCAGCGCGAGGCGCGTCCCCGGGATCGATTGCGCCTGCGGTAAAAGCGCAGGGTCCACGTCGAAATAAGCGTCGACCTCGCCGGTTCGCAACTGTTCGAGTCGCGTGTTGGGATCGGGGATGATTCGATAAACGAGGCGATCGATCTGCGGCTTTCCGCGCCAATAGAATGGATTGGCAGCCAACGTGACGCTGTCGCCGTGTCGCCATTGCGTCACCCGAAAAGGCCCCGATCCGACCGGAAGTTCGTTGTACCCAATATGGTTGAGGTCGGCGCGCCCTTGCAGTAGGTGCGCCGGCATGATCGCGCCGACACCCTGGGGGCCGAAAAAATACTGAACGAAAGGCGAAAACCGCCGGCGCAACCGGACCACGACGGTGCGCTCGTCGGGCGCCCGGATCGTCTCGACTTCTTCGTACCCCACGCGCGTCGCCACGTTATTGCGTGGGTCGACGACCGCGCGATACGAAAAGACGACGTCGCGCGCCGTTAATGGGAGGCCGTCTTGCCAGCGAAGGCCGTGCCGAAGGTGGTAGGTTAAGGTCCGCTGGTCGCTCGAGATGCCGCCGTTTCCAAGCGTCGGGACCTGCAAAGCGATTTCGGGAATTTCGTTTCCGCGATTGTCGTTCTCGATTAAGTACGACATGTAGAGATGGCTGAAGTTGAGCTCGTCGGATTCGTTGGAGAGCAAGGGATTCAGGGAATCCGGTTCGCCTGCGAGGCCGCTGAAGGTCAGAGTCGAGCCCGACGTATGGCGGCTCCCTACCGGCGAACAGGCGGCGCAACACAGCGATAGCACGAGTGGGGCGTAGAGAGACCGGTTCATCGCTTGCGCGCGATTGCGAACCAATGTGCGGCGCCGTCGAGCGGGCGCTCGCGATGGGCCCACGATCCCGCTACATCGTCGACGCACTCTTCGCTGAGCGATTCGACGATGAAGTAGCGATCGAGAATCGACAGCAAGCGCTCACGATCGAAGTAGGCGTGCGCGACGCCGCGCTCATCCCCATCCGTAGGCGCAAAAGTCGAATCGTCGATTTGCTTGCCCCGGCCAAAGCGCGAGTCGCGCGTCGATCCGAAGGTGGCATAAAGCAATCCCCCGCTCGCGAGGCAGCGCGCAATCGCACGGACTCGTGCCTCGACGGTCGCAGGCGTTCCATGAAGGAGACCATGTGTGGAAAGCGCGCCGGCAAACCGTTGCTCGCCGTTGCGAAGCGAGAATTCGCAAGCCGCCGCGTCGTCGGCGATCGCTACGACGATGAAGCCTGCTCGGCGCAGGGCTTCGGCGTTACGCCCGCTTCCTGTGGCGAAGTCGAGAATGGGGCTACCGGCGACTCCGTGCAGGCGTTCGATGAGGCGTTCGGCCAATGGATGGGGTCCATGCACCAGAACAGCTTTCTAGAAAGGCCGAAAGAATGCTAGGCGAAGGCGATCGACTGCCGGCAGTAACGTTGCTCGACGATCAAGGCACTTCCGTGACGACGACCGATCTGCTCGGCGGTCCGTTGGTTCTTTACTTTTATCCTAAGGATGACACGCCCGGCTGCACGAGCGAAGCCTCACAATTTCGAGACGTCTACGAGCGGTTCAAGGAGAAAAAGGCGCGAGTGGTCGGCGTCAGTCGCGATTCCGTGGAATCCCACCAGCGTTTCAAGCAGAAGTTTTCCATTCCGTTCCCTTTGCTCGCCGATACGGATTCGAAACTCTATACAGCCCTCGGGGTTAATGCGCGCTCGACCTTCCTCATCGGCGAAGATGGGCAGATCCTCAAAGTTTGGCCGAAAGTGAACGTCGACGAGCATGCGGAAGAGGTATTGGCATCACTTCCCTGACTTTACATATCGTCGGATCTAGCCCGGCCATGCCGCGTCCAGGCGGTGCGTCGAGTTCGTATCTGATACAGACCGGCAATGCGGCGGTTCTGATGGATGTGGGAAGCGGTTCGTTGGGAAAGTTGCAACTTTTTACCGAGTACGCAGGCCTCGACGCGATCGTCATCTCTCACATGCACGCCGATCACTTCTTCGATTTGGTACCGCTGCGCTACGGATTGAAATACGGGGACGTTTCGCGCGAGCAAAGGCTGCCGCTTTGGCTGCCTCCCGGCGGCCGCGGTGCGCTCGAAGCGCTTCGAAAAGCCGTTGCCACCGACGCGCCGGCCGATTTTTTCGACGCCGTCTTTGCAATAGGTGAGTACGATCCGGCTCAAACGTTGCGGGTAAAGGATCTGTGCTTGAGTTTTCGCCGCACGCGCCATTACGTCAAAGCCTTCGCAATACGAGCCCAATGCGACGGCGCAAGCATCACGTACTCGGCCGACACGGCGCCGAGCGAGGCCGTCGTCGAGCACGCTCGGACGAGCTCGCTCTTTCTTTGCGAAGCGGCGCTAGGGCTTGGCACCGAGCAAGGGGAGCGCGGTCACTCTTCTGCTGCAGAAGCCGGTGAGATGGCGAATCGTGCCGGCGTCGAGCTCCTTGTGCTGACGCACTATCCCGCGGGATACGCAGTCGAAGCGCTCGTCGAAGCGGCAAAGAGCCGTTTTACCGGGCTGGTGAGCGCCGCCGACGACGGCGCTCAGTTTTCGGTCCTGGGGTCGCTGAGCGGAAGCGAGAACTGAATCAACGCATTCACCGGCGCGAGTCCGCGGCTGATGACGGCATAGGGTGTGACTTTTAGCCCGAGCTCCCGAAGGCGCGCGGCCGCCGTCAGCAGCTCGCGGCCGTTTGTTACGACGTCCTCGAGCAGCAGCGCATGCTGCCCGGCCGCAAATGGACCTTCGACGTAGTCGTTTGCAAAGGCTCCGTAGGCTTTGGGTTTTTTGCGCACGGCGATCATCGGTATGTTGGACAGCTGCGAGACTGCCGTTGCGATGACGACGCCGCCAAGCTCGGTTCCCGCGACGAGGTCCGGACGCAGTTCCGAGATGATGGGCGTGAAAAAGCGAGCGATCTTGCGGAGAACGAGCGGATCGGAGAAGAGGCTGAACTTATCGATGTAGTAGTCGCTGCGCGCGCCGCCGGACAGGAGGTAATCTCCGCGGGTCAGCGCGCGTTCGACGATGATCTTGCGAAGCCACGCGAGTTCGGGAAGTCCTAGATCCGCCATTGCCACGCGTTCCACGACTCCGCGACCGGGTTTGGATCGAAACCGCGAAAATCTATGCTGATCGGCTCCATCTGGCGCAGCCAATAAATGAAGAGTGCCGGATTGTCCTGCATAAAAAGCTCTTGGATTTTGTCGTAGGCAGCGGTACGCGAGGCGCGGTCGTAGTGCGTCAAGGCGATCGTTTGAGCGGCTTGCATCTGGGGGCTGCAGTATCGTGAGTAGTTATAACCGCTTGGCGGAAAGTTTTCGCATGTGTATTGCGTGCTGTCGTCGGGGTCGATGCCCGCATACCATCCGCTGACCGAGATGTCGAACTTCCCGAGCTGCAAAATTCCGCCCATGCCGGCGGGAGCAAAGAGTACGTCGGCTGGATAATATTTGATCTCCGAGTCGATTCCGGCCTGACGCAGCATCGCCTGAATCTCGAGCGCCTCGCGCCGGCGGGTGGCGCTGGAATTGTTCGTGACCATCACCAGTTGCAGCGGTTCCCCGGCCTTGCGCATGATTCCATCGGGCCCGGGCGTCCAGCCGGCTTCCCGCAGCTCCTGGCGCGCAATCGCCGGATCGTGCGGGTAGTTATGGACGCCTGGATTGAATGCCCACATCCAATCCGGGATGTCCGCCGTCGCTACGGTCTGCGTCCCGTAAGTGAGCGTTCGGACGAGCTCCCTCTTGTCGACGGCATAGGCGATGGCAAGCCGAACGCGCGGATCGGCCAAGTAGGGCCGGGCGACGTTAAGCTGGACGTAAGAGTAGCCGTTCACGTTCACCCATACTATTCGAAGATCGTGGAGCGAGTGCAGGGCCTCGTAGTTTTCGATCGAGGCCTGAAACATGTAATCGATGGCATGCGTTCTCAACAGCGTGATGGACGTATCCTCATCGGGAACGATTCGAATCTCGATTCGGTCGAGGCCCGGCTTGCCGAGGAAAAACGCTGCGTTCCTAACGAGCGAGACGTGGTCGCCTCGCGCCCACGTGACGAATTTGAATGGGCCGTCGCTGACGGTGGGCCGGCTATTAAAAGAAATCTGATTGATGTTCGTATAGCCTGCCAGGACGTGCGCGGGCGCAATCATGTACGGCTGATCGCTTTCGGCAAAAAACGTATCGACGAAAGGAGCGAAGCGGCGCTTCAAATGTACGACGACGGTGCTCGTATTCGGCGTGCCGATGCTCGCAACATCGTCGTAGCCGTGTCGCGAGACGACGTTGTTGTTGGGATTCATGATCGCTTGCCACGACCATTCGACGTCGTGCGACGTGACGGGAACGCCATCGGTCCATTTCGCATCGCGGCGCAGGCGATACGTGATAGTTAGACCGTCGGGACTGATGCCGCCGTTGGTGAGCGTCGGCACCTGCACCGCCAGCATCGGCAGTGGACTACCTTTAGGGTCCGCGGTGATGAGCGGCTCGAACATCAGCCGATCGACGAAAACGTCCGCCGTGTTCGAATTCAGCAACGGGTTGAGATTCTTAAAATCGGTCGGGATCGCGACGCGCAAAAAGTTCGCTTGCGTCCACGAATGCCGCGCTCCGACTGTCCCGTTGGAGACTTTCGTGCACGCACATAATACCGTGGCTAGGAGCACGATCGCGGACCGCTTTAGGCGTTCCCCGCCGAGAAGTTTTGCCAGACTACACCGCAGCCTTCGGCGCGACGCGACCTCCGGGAACCGGGTCGTAGCGCTCGTGGCGCCAACTGTAGGTACCGAGGCCCTGCGTGCCGGTGCGAAGCTCGGTGATGTAGCGCGAGAGCTCGACCGCGGGCACGTACGCCTCGACGACGTCGAAGCCGGTCCGGTCGGCCGGATTCATGCCAAGAATTTGACCGCGCTTACCGGTGAGCTGCTGGATGACCGTAGAGGTGTAGGTGGTGGGAACCGTTACCCGCACGTACGCGATCGGTTCGAGTACGACCGGATTGCACTTTGGAAGAGCCTCGCGCACTCCCATCCCGGCAGCGGTCTTGAACGACTGCTCGCTCGAATCGACGTCGTGATACTGGCCGTCGAAGAGCGTTACGTGCAGGTCCGTCACCGGATAGCCACTGGCGCCGCGCGCGAGCGCTTCGCGCACACCCTTCTCGACGGCCGGAATGAATTGCCGTGGAACGACGCCGCCGACGATCTTCTCTTCGAACGTAACGCCTGCGCCGCGTTCGCGCGGTTCGAAGCGTAGCCACACGTCGCCGAACTGACCGTGACCGCCCGTCTGGTGTTTGTAGCGTGAATGGATTTCGGTGCCGCCGGTGATGGTCTCTTGATACGGAATTGTCGGGGCTGCCGTTTCGGCCTCGACTTTGTACTTGCGCGCCAACCGTTCGACCGCCATGGATACGTGCTGCTCGCCGCTGCCGAGCAGCAGGAGCTCGTGCGTCACTTCGGCACGCTCGACGCGCAACGCCGGGTCCTCGTCCACGATGCGGGTCAACATCTGCGAAATTTTTGCCTCGTCGATGCGCTCCTTCGGCTTGATGGCCGCCGCGAAGACGGGCTCCGCAACCGGCACCCGCGGCAAGAGCACTTTGTGACCGTTCGACGTGAGGATATCACCGGTTGCGACCGACTCGAGGCGGCCGAGTGCGACGATGGCACCAGGACCCGCCTCCGGAATGGGCTCCTGTTTCTTGCCCTGCAGCCGGTAGAGTCCGCCAAGCCGAACCTTCTCATCACGCTTGGTGGCGTTCGTTAGCGTTGCATCGGCTTTGATCGTTCCCGACAGCACTCGCGCGATCGAGAGTTTCCCGCTTTGCGGATGGATCGAAGTTTTAATGATGCGCGCGACGACCGGCGCGGTAGGGTCGGGCGGGATCGGGCGTGCCTCGGCGTCGAGGTGCGGAGCCTGCGCGGGCGATGGAAACCACTTTTCGATGGCTCGCACGAGGGCGGTTACGCCTGCGCCAGATCCTCCGGCCGCAACTAAGACCGGAACGACTTGGTCGTGAGCGCACTCGTTGCAGAGATCGCGTTCGATCTCCTCGAGCGGCGGTTCAACGCCTTCGAGCAGTTCTTCCATCAAACGATCGTCGAAGTCCGCCATGGCTTCGAGCAGCTCCACGTGAAGGCCGCGCGCAGTTTCCGCCAGCTCGTCGGGAATCGCATCTTGCTTTTCGCCGAGGGTTCCGCCCCCCGACTCGCCGGCGAAGCGATATGCCGTCATCTGCGCGAGGTCGACATAGCCTTCAAATCGCTCGGCACTCCCTAGCGGCAACTGTTCGGCAACGACGTGCCGGCCGTACGCTTTTTGCAGCGCAGCCAGCGTTTGTGAAAAATCGGCGCCGGGCCGGTCCATCTTGTTGATGACGAAGATATGCGGCATGTGGGTCGCTTCGAGATGGTCGACGATGGCCTGAGTTTGAACGATGCGCCCCGGATCGGCTTCCACCACGACGACCGCGGCGTCAACGCCTGCCAGTGCTTGCTTCGTCTCTTCGAAGAAGTCGATGAAGCCCGGCGTGTCCACGACGGTGATCTCGACCCCGTCTGCCACCGTATGCGCAAGCCCCACCGTGGTCGATTGCAAATGCGCCGCATCCTCAGGCTCGTGATCGGTTACCGTCGTGCCGTCGGAGATCGAACCCCGTCGTCCGATCGCTCCGGTATGCGCTAGGATCGCCTCGACAAGCGTCGTCTTGCCCGCGTGATGCGGACCGACGAAAGCGATATTCCGTAGGCGCTCAATATCCGCCACTGCTTCGTCCTCTATGAGTCGGTGTTAACGGCGCTTGGCCGAGGTCTTTTTCTTTTTGACGCTCTTCTTTGCGTACCCGGCTAGGCGCTTGGGCTTTGGTCCCTTGCGCGACGCCGGCTTTTTCGCCGCAACTTTCTTCGTCCCAGATGCTCGGGACGACGATTTCCTAACCGGAGATTTCCTGGCGGCGGATTTGCGTGCGGTCGTTTTTGCCGCCGCCGGTTTGCGCGAGACGGATTTGCGGGCCGCTTTCTTCGCTGGCCGAACTGTGGGCGACGACTTTCTCGCCGTGCCTGCGGCGGGCTTTGAAATCGCCTTCTTGCCTGTTTTTTTCTGTTTCGGTAGAGCGGCGGGTTTGACGAGTCGGGCAATCTTGGCTTTGTTTGCAGAAGACGAAGAATCCGGGGAGCGGCGCGACGTACTCGCGCTTGGCGGCGTGGAGACGGCTGGTCGCTTCACCGCACGCGCAGAATCGCCGACACGTTTTTTTGGTCCGGCATCGCGCGTACGCGCGCTCCGGCGCGAGGAGGGCAGTTCGGCTGCTTCTGGGAGTCCGAGCTCCGCACGACTGTAACCGGTTATGCTGCTTCCCGGCGCGCTCGGTTGACGGAGCGCCTGAGCCTGCGCTTCCAGATGTTCGCGCGTGGCACGCAGTGCCACCCGAGCCAATCGACCCGCCACGGGAAAGACGACCTCGTTTACTCGCGCTTCGTCGAGCAGCTTGAGGATCAAGCCAAAAGCGTTCCCCTGGTCCTTGGGACTGTGAGCGTCCGAGCCAACGGCGATGCCGACGCCTCGAGCCTTGGCCTTGCGCACGAGCCTGGCATTGGCTTCGAGATATTTTTTCTTGCGATCCTCGGGATAGTCGCGGTAGAGGAAGCGCGTGTTCACCTCGACCGCCATGCCGCGACGGTGAGCGACGTCGAGCATCCGATCTTCGTGCTCTTCGAGCTTCTTATTGAGCGGCCATCGGCCAAACGTCGTGGGGGCGTAGAAATGCCCGACGATATTGCCCGGCAGCTTCTCGAGATCGTCGACGAGTTTGGTTATGTAGAGTTCCCACAGTTTCTCGCTGCCTACGACTTCGTGCAGCTCGCCGAACTCCTCGTTGTCG
>DATDIA010000084.1:0-4146 GCA_036521295.1 Candidatus Cybelea sp.
AGTTAACGCCCTCGACGTCGGCGTTAGAAAAATCGACGCCGCGCGCCCTAGCGTCACGAAGGTCGCTGCCGACGATCGAGACGCCGCGTAGGTCGCTCCCTTCTAGGTCGGCGTTGCGCGCGTCGCAGCCGATGCACCGCCGCATAATACCGCGCAGGTCGTCACGATCAAGCCCATTGAGAGCCCCGCGAAGATCGGCGCCGGTGATGTTGACGCCGTCAAAGCGAGCTCCGTGCATTTGCGCGCCGTTCAAATCGACGCCGGTAAGGTTCGCGCCGCGAAGGTCTGCGTTGCGTAAGTCGGCACGGGCCAAATCCACGCCGGTGAGATTTGCGTTGCGAAGGTTCGCACCACGAAGATCCGAACCCGCGAGGTCGACGCCGACGTACGAAACGTTCGAGAGATCGGCTCCGCGCAAATCCCGCCGCGCGAGGTCGCATCCCGTGCAGTTTGCGGGCAGGCCCAGGGCGACGGCGAGCGTTAAGGCTATCATGGCTTTCTCCGTTTCATGGCTCAAGGGGCGCATGGAACCAAGCCTCATGCCGCGAGGCGATATTAGGGTCGCGGGATACCTAGAGAACTATCGTCTTAGGTTGCAGACGGGAGTCACTGGCCTCGTATGTCCGTGCCGATTACGCGCGTCTTCGAAAGGTCGACGTGGCTGAGATCGACGCCACTCAAGTCGCAGCCGTTGAGCGTTGCACCCGCAAGGTTCGCACCATCCAACTTCGCGTTACTGAAGTCGGTGCCCAGGAGCTGCGCGCCGGCGAAGTTAACGTTGCGCAAATTTGCACCCGTGAAGTCGTCTCCGTTGGTGCGTACTCCATGGAGGTCGAGTTCGGCGAGATCGGCTCGACTGAAGTCACAGCCTTTGCAGCCGTTGAGCACGTCGCGCAGCTGGGACGAGCCGAGCCGAGCACGCGTGAACTGACAACCCGAGATCCGCGCGTTCGTAAAATCGGCCCCTGCGAGGTTTGCGTCGGAAAAGTCGCATCCGGTGAGATGAGCGTTCCTAAAGGAAGCGCCTCCGAGGTTCGCCGCGGAGAAATCCGCGCCGTTCATCGAACTGCCTGCGAGATTAGCACCTGCAAGGTTTGCCTTCGAGAAATCGACGCCGTTGTAGTTCACGTTCCGTAGGTCGCGACCAGGCCAGTTAACGCCACTGTAATCGCAACCGACGCACGTCTTTGCCTGAGCGACCACGGTCACGCCGAAGCCACGGTTGATACCTGCGGCGACGCTTTTAGTGATCTTGTCGGCAAGCGCTTTTGCGTCGAGCGCCTGCTCCTTGCCGGTTTGCGAGCTGCTCGGCAATTGCGTTTGCGATGTGCTCGGCATTTGCGTTTGCGATGGAGCCGCAGTGACCAGCGTCGCAACGCGAACGATACGCGTCACCGTCTTAACCGGTGCCGCTTTTCCCGCCGGCGCAGGCCGGTCCGTCGCCGCGACCACCGCGGCGGGCAAAGGTCTTGCAGCGGGCGCAGCGATCGGCGATGCCGCGACCGATGGTACCACGAATGCAATGAGGAGTCCGATCGCTGCAACCACGGCGACGGCGGCGGCCGCCGGCGCAAGCGCGAGACTCGTGGCGATGTTGCGGCCCGCCCCGAGCAGACGCTCGATGCGAAGCGAGATATGCTTGCGCGTTGCGAAGACTCCGGGCGCGGGAATGGGGTGGCGCGGCCAGGACGCGCTCTCCGCCATCTTGGTGAGACAGAGCGCGTACGGCCGCACCTTGCCTACGAACGAGAGCACCCAATCGTCGCACGCAACCTCACGTTCGAGATCGAGTTGCTGACCGATGAATTGCGTGGCCGGATTCCAGCCAAGCAATCCGCTGATGACCCGCTGCAGGCCGTTCGTCCAGTCATCCGCACGCCGCAGGTGCGCGAGCTCGTGCAAACAGATTTGATCGACTTCCGGCTCGGAGAGCCGCTCGAGCAGCGACAGCGGCACCAAAATCATTGCGTCAAAAAGTCCTACCGCAATCGGCACGTCCGTCTCACCGCTCACGCACAGCCGCACGTCGCGCGCGCCCTTGTTGGCGCGCAGCCATTGCGGCATGGCATCGCGATACTCGACCGGCAGCGGTAATGCGTCACGTTTGAGCTGCTCCAAGCGCACCAGCCCGATCGCGAGGCGAACGAGCGAGTACGACGCCAGCACAAGCCACAATCCGAATATGCCGAAGGCCGCGGAGACCGGGAGCGTGACTCGCAAGCGCTCCGAAGTACGGGGCGCCGCCACCGAGGCGGCTGGATGCGGCGCCGGCGCTTCACGCCGCCCCGCGGCGCCTACGTGCATCGGAGCACCTGCATTGGCAACGGCCGGCAGCGCACGCACTGTCGAAACATGCGCGGGCGTGAAAAACGCCAGCGTCGTCGCGACCGGTATGACGAACGCGGCGGCGAGCGTCGCGCTCCACACGATGTAGCGCGTCGCGGCGTTGACCCTTGGCCATGCGCGTAACAGCAACCAAACGAAGATCACCAGAAGCGCATCCTGCCAGAGCGCGTTGAGCGCGGTTGCAGAGACGGCGCTTACGAACGTTACCAATCCTTGATACCAGTCAGTCACGACGGCGGTTCCTCGTACTCTTCGATGAGTGCTTTGAGACGGAGCAGCTCGTCATTGGATGGCCGCTCCGTTTCGATTAGGCGCAACGCGAGCGTACCCGCGCTGTTATCGAAGAACCGCGAAAGCAGGTGCCCGACGGCGTGGCCGGCAGCCTCCTCCCGCGCGACGAGCGGCCGGTATACGTAGGCGCGGCCGGCTTCCACGTGCGCCACATAGCCTTTGCGTTCGAGGATGCGCATGGTGGTCAGGACGCTATTGTAGGCGATCGGCGGGGGCGGAAGCGCGGCCGTGATCTCTCCTACCGTGGCTTCGTCTTTCTCCCAAAGCACCTCCATAAGGCGCAGTTCCGCCTCGGTCAACGTGGTGGACCGGCGCCGCGCCATCCTAACGGCCTAGCTCCGGCCCCCACCCCGCGAAGAGGCGAGGACGCGGGAAGCCTTCCGGCAGCCGGACGGTACTGCACGCCGAGCGGGGGACTTCGATGCTGCGGGGTTGAGGTGTACGTGTCATTTAACTCTCCTAACTAACGATTTAGTTGTATGGTACGCCGACTCGGCGACCTTGTCAACTAAATATTTAGGATTAAAAGAGCGATTCCGCGGAAGCTCCCGTCCCGCGCGATGCGGGAAAGGCGAAACGCTCTGCCAATAAGGGAGGCTGGTTCACTACCGTACGGTCCCAAGGAGAACAATTTGTTGGCAACGGCACGCGTTGGGCTCGCGTTTCTCGCCGCCGGCTTTCTGGCCGCCTGCGGCAAAGGCACGCCGATCACGAGCGGCACGCCGACCCCTGCTCCGACGCCGACTCCGGCGGTCACGGCCCAGTACCCAATACCCACCGCATCGAGCCACCCGATGGGCATCGCGTTGGGCGCCGACGGAAACCTCTGGATAACGGAGTTTGCGACGAGCAAGATCGGTCAGCTCGCAACCAACGGTACGATCTCTGAAAGCGTCACGCCGACGCGCAAAGCAGGGCCTATCGGCATCGCTTCCGGCCCGGGCCCGAATCTTAACCTCTGGTTTACCGAAGCCAACGCAGCAAAAGTTGGGCAGATCACCATCAGCGGCCCACCGTATGTCGAGTACACGTTGCCCAATCCGGCCGCGCGGCCCGTCGGAATCGCCCTGGGCTCCGATGGGACCGTATGGATCACCGATCCCGGGACGAATTCGATTTGGGAAGTTAAACAGCTTCGAGCTCCGCCGCACGTCAAGTTCACGCAGTTCCACTTGACCGGCAATGCGCAGCCGCTCACGATTACGAACGGACCTGACGGGGCTCTCTGGTTCACGGAACCGGGAACGAGCAGCATCGGGCGTATTCCACTCAGCGGCAGCCCGCTAAGCGAGTACAAAGTGCGGCCGAATTCCGGCCCGATGGGAATCGCGTCAGGGCTCGACAACGCGCTCTGGTTCACCGAGCAAAAAGCCAAGATGATCGGCCGCATGTCGACCACCGGCGTGGTGACCGCCGAATACCCGCTCGCCGGAGCCATGGCTCCCGATGCGATCGTTCAGGGCGTCGATGGAAACTTTTACTTTACCGACACCGCGGCAAACAAGATTG
>DATDIA010000085.1:0-3369 GCA_036521295.1 Candidatus Cybelea sp.
AAGTCTTTGTAATACAGGACCGCGCGACTCTTGCGGCGCGCTTGTTTGGGCGGAACTCCGGCGCTGCGCAGCATCCACTTCAAGCGCGTTGCGGCGTCATCGCCGCGCGCGACGAACTCCAGATGATACCCGTGCGTGCCGGCAGCGAGCGAGCCGCACGCAAGAAAGGCCGCACGAACCTCCATGAGGCGATCGCACTTGCGCGCCGGCTTGAGGGGCGTGATCCCCAACCGCCACGGCAGCGAAATCGCGAACGTCGGCAATCGTTGCAGGCGCGTTGCGGCTCGCGTTTCGATCGGATGCGCTTTGCGCTCGTCGAGCAACGACCAGAAGAGGCGAGCGACGGCATTGCGGTGAGTGACGAACTCGCCGCGCGGGCTACCGTAGAGTGCGAGGCCGGCAAGCAGCGCCTCGCGGCAGTGATTGGCTGCCGGCACGTCGCGCGCGAGCCCGTCTTTCGTGTCGGCCGATATCATAGCCACTGCGCGTCGTCCCTGCGCGACTCGAGGATTTCGTAGAGATCGCCGGGTCTAACGCCCGGCGTGACGCGCAACGGCACCTCGCGCACCCGCACCGTCACGAACTTGGTGGCGTAATGGATCTCCAACTCGTCGCCCGGCTTCACTTGGTAGCCGGGTTTGAGCGGCCTTCCGCCCATCGTGATGCGCCCGTGTTCCAGCGCTTCATGCGCTTCGCTGCGCCGTTTCGCCAGACGCGAAACTTTCATGAACTTGTCGAGGCGCACGAAGCGTGGTTCGGCGCGCCGGCAACCAGGCTTTGCAAAGTACCGCAATCTAACTTGACAGATAGCGATATATCGAATACTATCGCGAGCGATAGGAGGTTCGGTGCATGGATATCGGTTTTTGGGGTGCCCCCGAGTCTTCATTTTGGCGAAGCCACGGGCGGCATCATCGGCGGCACGGCATGCGGCGGCTACGCCGCGGAGTATTGAAGTTTGCCATGCTCAGGCTGCTAGCGGAAATTCCGCGGCATGGCTACGACCTTATGCGTGAGATCCGCGAAAAGGGATGGGGTGGTGGTGCGGGCTCGGTCTATCCGTTGCTGGCAGCGCTCGAGGCGGCCGGACTGATCGCCGGCCGCGAAGAAGGCGAACGGCGCATCTACGAGATCACCGAGCAGGGACGCCGCCACCTTGGCGAGCACGCCGCCGAGCTCCAGCGCTTTCTTGACGAGGATGAGGACGACGAAGAGAAAACCGGAAGCGATGCGGCTGCACGATTACGCGACTCGATGGGCAAACTGATGCAATCCGTTACGCAGCTGGGGCCTTCCTCGAAGCCTGAAACGATCGAGGTGGTTCGCGAGTTGCTCGATAAAGCTCGCAAAGAAATCTATCGACTGTTAGCCGAGGAGTAGAACCGCCGCGATGGCGCAAGCTCAGGCGGCGCGCCGCCACGGAGTCAATGTTTTCGAGGAGGGGAAGCCGATGTGGCAGATCCTCCTTGTCTTTCTCGTCCCCTTGATGCTCAGCAACGTCTTGCAATCGGCGTCGCAGACGATGGCGAGCATCTGGATCGGGCGATTGATTTCAACGCAGGCGCTGGGCGCCGTCTCGGCGGTCTTTCCGATTGTCTTCCTTTTGTTCTCGTTCGTATTCGGAGTCTCGAGCGGAAGCAGCGTCTTGATCGGGCAGGCATTCGGCGCGCGCGATCATCATAAGGTCAAGCGCGTTGCCGGCACGGTGTTGGGTGCAGCGCTCTATTTGGGCATCATCGTCGCAGTCGTCGGAGCGCTTGGATCGACGACGGTGTTGGGCTGGCTGGCGACGCCCCCCGACATCATCGCGCAATCAGACGCCTATGCACGAGTCATCTTCCTGACCATGCCGGTTTTCTTCGTCTACTTCGTCTACGCGACGATCCTGCGAGGTACGGGCGACTCTACGACGCCGTTTTACGCGCTGATCGTATCGAGCCTGCTCGCAATCGCAATCACGCCGCTCTTTATTCTCGGGGTCTTCGGATTGCCAAAGCTAGGCGTCGTGAGCGCCGCCGTTGCGGGATTGATCGCCAACGCGGTGGCCCTCGCGTGGCTACTTTCCTATCTCACCCGACGCAATCATCCGTTGAAGTTCGATCGCGAGATGCTCGGCGATCTGCTGATCGACTGGAAAATCCTCGGGGCGGTCCTTCGCATCGGAATTCCCACCGGTCTGCAGGTCATGATGGTTTCGCTCGCCGAGCTCGCCGTGATCTCGTTCGTGAACCGCTTCGGATCGAGTGCCACCGCCGCCTATGGCGCGGTCAACCAGGTCGTCGGCTACGTGCAATTTCCGGCGATTTCGATCGGCATCGCGGCCTCAATCTTCGGCGCGCAATGCATCGGCGCGCGGCGCGCGGACAAGCTTGGCAGCGTGATTCGTTCGGCCGTCGGGTTAAATTACGCTATCGGCGCCGTCCTTATCGGAACGTGCTACATTTTTGCGTGGTTTATTTTAGGCTGGTTTATCACCGACGTGCGGACGCTCGACATCGCGCACCAGCTGCTGATGATCACTTTGTGGAGTTACGCGATCTTCGGTAACTCCGCGGTGCTCAGTGGCGTCATGCGGGGGAGCGGCACCGTCCTCTGGCCGACCGCAATCGGCATCTTCTCGATCTGGGGCGTCGAAGTTCCGGCGGCGTACTTGCTGATGCATCGCATCGGACTCGACGGCGTCTGGCTCGGCTATCCAATCGCGTACTGCACCGGACTCGTTCTGCAGTTCTGCTACTACGAGTTCGTTTGGAAGCGCAAGACCCACGAACGCCTGGCCTGAGGCTTAGGACTTCGACGCCCCTCGAGATCAGCCGCCGCTCGATGGCGGGCTAACCGATTGACCGTACGTTGCTCCCGGAGCGATCGCCGGCGGCAGCGTCCGCTTGGGATTGCCGCCTTTGGTGTAATTCCAGAAACCGACGCGACTGGGGCAGTTGAGGTTGCCCGCCACGACGGCGTTCTGCTTGCGGTTCGTGCCGGTCACGAACGGCTGTATGGCTACCATATAATCGTAACCCGGATAGCAGTTATCGGTGAGGTGGGTGGAGCGCACGACCGTCACTTTCGAGCCGGACACGGTAACGCGGTAGATCATCGTGGTATAGCCGTATTGGTAATCCTGATCGGTAGCGGCGAGATAGTAGCCGTCCCACTGAACGCTTCCAGGAAATGCAATCGTCAACCCGGTTAGCATCGTAAATCTCTTCTTGCGCGCGGGGAGCTCAGCGAAGTTCGTCGTCCCCGAATAATCCGTGCCTTGCGCGAAGAAATGGCCATGAGGGTCGTACGCGCCGGGGAAGACTCGGTAGAGGTTCGGGTTCGTGTAGTAGGCTTGGCTTCCGGTCAAGCCGCCTGTGAAGATGTCGA
>DATDIA010000086.1:0-6353 GCA_036521295.1 Candidatus Cybelea sp.
GACCTTTGGCTTTCACGCAAGCGGCTGCCGGAATTGGCTTCATCGCCTGACGAACGGACGCACCAGCCAACCTATCGGCGTGATGAATGGTGACGAACTGACGACGGCCGGGACAAAAAACGGGATACGCCAATCGCCGGACGAGACGAAGCGCCGCACGAGCTCACGCGCCTGACGCCATTCACCCCAGAATCCCAACATCGCAGCCGTTTTGCATGCGAACACCTTGAGAAGACGCTCGAGAAGGGGAAGCAAAGTCTTCGGGCATGCCTCGCGGAGGATGCGTGGATCGAGCAAGAACGGCTCGATTGGACGCGCACCACGGTAGTTTCGACAGAGTTCAGAAGCTTCAACGTCGAGCTTGGAGAGTGCATGCAGATTGAAGTACATCGGCTCGTTCAAAAGGATTTTGAGCCAAAGGGTCGTGTCTTCACCATACAAGCAACGATCCTCGTAAAAGCCGCCCCACCGGCGGATAACTTCACTTTTTGCAAGGATGGTGCTCGGGTTCATGAACGCGAGCATTGCGAAGAGCCGACCTGGCGTCGCACCCTTCGAAATGAGGAACGGGCCTTCGACGACGCCTCGCGTTCTCCAGTACTCCGTCTGCCGCGAGCCGCTGGGGTACTTGGTCCAGCCGCACACGACGGCCCCCGAGGTCGGATAGCGCTCGAATACGCCAAGGTTCTCCTCGAGGAACCGGGGCAACCAAACGTCGTCGGCATCGATGAATGCAACGTGCGGGGCGCTCGCCTCGCGAAGCCCGCGATTGCGCGCCGCGCCCGGTCCGGCGTTGGCTTGACGTAGCAACTTGAATCGAGGGTCGGCAAACTTCGCGACGAGGTCCGCGCTGCCGTCGCTCGAGCCGTCGTCGACGACGATCACTTCGAAGTCCGTCACGGTCTGCGCCGCGACCGACTCGAGCGTGCGCAGAACGTACGGCGCCTTGTTATACAGCGGAACGACGATCGATACCAGTGGCAATTATCGATCCTTCAATTGGGGCCGAACTATCGGCCGATGCATAGCCAGTCCGACTGCAAGAAGCATTTCGGTGAACAGCAGCCATGAAAATTTTGCCCCTAAGACATCGACGAACGTCGCGGCCACGAGTAGCCCGACGAACGCGGCTCTGAATACGGTGCGCAGCCAAGGGTACGGATGTTCGGGGCCGATCGAGCGTACGCTGCGATATTGCAGTATAAGGGCGACGATCATGACGACGATTCCGACGATGCCTGATTCGGTGGCTGTTGAGATCAGTAAACTGTGAGGTGCTCGCGTCCAACCCGCCGACACGGGCTGGAAGGCTAACATGAAAGCGCGATCGTAGGCCGAGGGGAACGTTCCAACCCCACTGCCGAGCAGCCAATGACGCCGAAAAACCTCAATGGCGACTCGCCAGATATAAAGCCGCCCGGCGCCGCTCGCCAACGTCCCTTCTTCAAAAAAGCGCGACGTGATCTCATTGGGAATAGCAAGCATCAGGCCAACGACGACGGCTAACGCTGCACTCAGCGCTAGCCGATACCTGCTGGCGATGATAGCGACAATTGCCATCGCGATGAGCGCCAGCGTGGTTCCTCGGGAAGCGGTGAGGTAAATTGCGGTAAGCGGGAATGGCAAGACCGCCATTAATCCGATACGAGCCCACCCTCGGGTTTGACCAATTACGCCCAAAGTCATCGCGACCGACAAGAGGAGCGATGCCCCGAAGCGATTGGGATCTAACGTCGTACCTCCGAACGTAAGGTAGAGACGACCCACTTGGCCACTGAGGGTCGATAGCTCGTGGCGCGCACTGAACATTGCAATGATACCGACCACGACGCCGCTGGCAATCGTACCCGCAATGACGGCGCGAAACTCCTCGGGCTCCATCGGCACGGCCACGATAATGACGAACAAAGCAAACGCGGAGACGATCGTAACCAAAGTCTCAACGGACAGGGTCGGATCGATGCTCCAAGCCAAACTTAAGGCCATCATCCCGACCACCGCGCCCCAGCCGAAGACCGCAAAGGGAAGCCGAATGCGGATGCCTCGTTTGACGATCGTGGCAATCGCCGCCACGGCAACGGCAATGCCCAACAATTTTGTTACCGTAAGCGACGATCCGACGAGCAGCACGTCATCGATTGGGACCAAAACGATATAGAGCGCAAAAAGAGTTGCTAGCGGGTGACGGGCGGTGCCGAAGACGAGGAGCGGCAGTGCGGCGATGAGGATGGCCGCGGGCAATCCCACCGACGGCTGACAGAGCAGCGGAATCGCGAACGACGCGTGGCAATTTCCGGTCGTGACGCTTACGACGAGAGCCAGAGCGACGCAACCGACAACGAGCAGCGCCACGATGGCCCAGGCGAGCGTTGCATCCACGCCGCTGAGCCGTTTCGAGCTATACGCCGACATCATCGGCCCCGCAGGACGGCGACGGCGCTCGTCAGCAGCACGTAATAGGGCCGTAAATCGTCGGTCGATAAAGCGAAGATCTTGCCGAGCCCCGTACCGGTCCGGCGAACGAAATAGACGGCGGCCGCAATGAATGCGATCGAGTAGGAAAACGATGTCGCCACCGCAGCGGCAATGATTCCAAAGTGCGGCAGCGCCAGCGCGGTGACCACACCGCTAACGGCTGCCGATAGCGCGCTAAAATAAAAAGGAAGACGCGGCTGGCCCAATTGCTGCAAGAAAAATGCGGCCAATGCCGGCATCATGCTGTAAGCGACGATCCCCGGAAGCAGCGCTATGGTAACTACCGCGCCGTATGCAAATGCCGGCCCATAAATAAGCGGCACGAGCGGGCGCGCTACGATGGCGACAAGCACGGCCGCCGCAAAGACGAGCACGAGCGAGTGGCGCATGCACTTCCCCGTAACCTCAATGGCCCTTTCATAATCCTGGCCGCCGATGTCTTTAAGCGCCGGGTTTATCATGGCGCTGCTCAACTGCCAGATAAACTCCCCGATTCCAATCCCGACCGAATAGACGCCCAGCGCCGCGCTGCCCATCATGAACATCACCAGGAAGACGCCGATTCGAAAATCGAGATATTGCAGTAAACTGCTCAGGCATGCCTGGCTGCCGAAAGTGAGCTGCTCTTTGGCGAGCGCCTTTAAATCAACGGCCGCTGGCTCGCGCCGATATCGTCGCAGCGCGAGCATCGTGTAGATTCCGCCCAGGACGTAGCTTGCGGCCCAGATCGCCAAGACTACCGTAAGGCTGCGATGAACGAAGAGAATCAGCGGGACGTAAACGAGCGCGGCGGCGACCGGCGGGATCATGCCGACGATATTCGCGCGCCGCACGTCGCCGTCGCCGAGGAAAATGCCCATCGCCGACTGCGAGAACATAGCGAACGGCAGTGCGACCGCCACGAAGAAAAGGCTCTGCTGCGACGATATAAGGTGGCCGAGCAAAACCATCGCCAGGATTAGCGGCGCGCTGATTGCGATAACCACGAGAATCATCACCCGAATCACCGCTGCCGACGGGAGGCCGCGCCTGCCGTACTGCCAGAGGACCGCTTTATTATGGCCGACGGTCGCCATGAGCGCGAAGGCCAGTATCGTGCCGGCGTACGTGAACTCGCCCTTGCCGGTCGTCAATAAGGTGCGGGCAATAACGATTGCTCCACCGGCGGCCACGAGCTGCGCGGCAACGCGCATCGCAAAAGTCTCAAGACTCTTTTGTGCGATCGTGCTCATGGTTAGGGGCGCCGGCTAAGCCGCAAGCGGTGCGAGGCCGCTTAGCGAGCTTCGCTCAGGTGGACCGAGCCGACAGTGTACCAGTCAAGCAGCGCGACGATCGCTATGGCAGCGAAGAATGCAACGACGACTACCGTCAGCAGCGCAGGCATTCGAGGTGGCCTCGCGCTCGCGAAGCTTGGATCGGCAGGCTGGAGGACCGATAGGTCGCTGACCGCCATGCTCTTCGCCACGACGGCGTTAAAGTAATTGCTCTGAAGGGCGTCATAGATGCCTTCAGCCGCTTTGACTTGGCGCTGCAGCTCCGTAAGTTCCTCGATATCCTGGGGATAGAACCGCAACTGGTTCAGGAGCGACGCCTCTTGAGAGCGCAGCAGCCCGAGCTGGGCCGAATCGCCGGCTATCTGAGCCTGCAAATTTGCCGTCTGGCTTGTGAGCCCCGTCTTGAGGGGATTTGGCTCTTCGGTCCTTGACGTAAGCTTTGTGCTCGGAACGACCTTCAAGGCGGACTCGAGGCTGGCGATCTGCTTTTCGGTGGCGACGACGTCAGGGTACTTCTCGGTAAATTGTTGACGCAGGAGACGGAGCTGGACGCGCTGCTGCGCAAGCTGTTGCTCGATTTGATCCGCGACCGGAGAGCTGCTGATCAATTTGTTTGCGTTGACCGTTCCGGCCGAAGTCGCAAGCTGCGCACCGATTATCGAAAGCTGACCCTGGGCCTGCGTTCGGTCGGCTTCAACGGCTCGCGCTTTCGACTGGATCTCACTGATTGCCGAAAGCAGGCTCGTCGTTTGCGTGGACGCGTCTGCTAACTCGTGGCGCGATTCAAAGAGCGTCAACGCGCGGTTGGCATTCGACAGGTTGGCCTGCGCGTTGTTCAGAGCTCGCAAAAGCGAGGTTGCGGCTTCTGATGCTTGGGAAGCCGCCAGCACGCGTTGTTGGTCGATAACCGAACTTACGAAGGCATTCGCTATGCTGGCCGATTCAGCGGCATTGCGCCAATCGACGCTGATGCTCATGATGTCCGAATCCGCTCCCGAAGCCGTCGTGAGCGGCGTCACGGTCACGTTTCTCTCGAGCAACTCCCTTGCGGTGGTTTTTAAATCGAGTTGGCGGATGACGCGCTCCGCAATTGCCGGCTGCCGTGCCAGCGCAACGTAGGTTTCGATTGCTGTGTCGCGTCTCCAAGCGAGAAGCGCGTCTATCTGCGGGTAGGTCGTTGCTTGTACCGTAGTGTCCGGGCGCTTCACCAGTACCTGACTCGACGTCGAATACGTACGCGGCAGCAGCATCACCCCGGTCGCGCCGGCGACCAGAAAAAGCAGAAAAAGAGCGACCGCCAAACGGCGCCGTCGCCGAATGGATGCTAGCAGCGATGCAAGCTCGTACATTTCTACCGCACTACCATCGCTGCGGCACTGGGAACCGCCAGCAAGTATAAATAATACAAGGCGAAGGGAATGTTTGCGAGATTCGCTGCGTCGTGCTGCCTCGCCTTAGGCACGTAGACGACGTCGCCCGGCTCGAGTAGCGGGTTTGCGGAGTAATCTGCATTGAGGAGCATGTTGTAAGCGTTGATGTTGTAGAGCGCAGGAGTGCCGTTGACGACCCGGTTGATCGTAATGTGATTCAGGTCTGCAAACGACGTCGGACCTATGCCCGCCTTCACCAAAGCATCGACGAGGCGATCACCCTGCTGCAACTCGAACTGGCCCCCGTGCTCGACGCTGCCAAGGACCTCGATTCTCGCCGGGGTTCCTTTTAGGACGAGCACGGAGACGGTGGGATGTTTGACGTAGACGGAGAGGGCCGCGGCAATGCGATCCGCCGCGTCCGTCGGGCTCAAGCCCGCCACGCTGATCGAGCCGACGAGAGGATAGGTGATCGTTCCATCGGTCAGCACGGTAACGGTTTGAGAAAGCGCGGGAATCGTGTTTGCCGGGGACTGTCCTTGAACCGGAATCGAGTTAACGCCCTGCGTACCGAAGACCAGCACCTGCAGCTGATCGTCGGCGTGAATCGTATAAGGGTTCGTTTCAGCCTCGGCGATGGTTGCCAACAGACAAAACAGTAGTAACGCCGCAGCTAAGGAATGAGCCGAGGTCGAGAGTAAACGCTTCATTGTTAAGGCGTACGCGTACAGGCGCCGTGGCATCCTGCAGGCATACTACAGAGTCTAGAACCTAGCATTATTTTCGCGTTATTTTCGGCGAGGAGCAACCGCTTTCCCGCCTCGAAGCACGGCGGCAATCTGCCGTCTAACCTGATAGGCGGCCCATCGCCATTCGAGGCAGCGATGCTCTGCGCTGCTAATGACCCGTTCTCCACGCTGCGCTTCCACGTGGTCGAGGATCGCTGCCACCGGGACATACCATCCTCCTCGCGCGGCGAGATCTTCGAGTATCTCAACAACGCGAGCATCGACTTTGCCGCCCTGCACGAACCCATCGGCAACGTGCGCGTAGACAATGCAGCAGCCCTCAGATTGCTCGAGCAGCTCGACGCGCGCCGGCGCAAGGAGCCCTACGAAATGCTCGACGTCCGACCCGTCGCTAGCCGAGAACCAACGGCTCACCGCCGGCCGGCGCGGATCGTGATACGGCATCCACGGGTCTTTGCGCGAAGTCACCGTGTCATCGAAGTTGA
>DATDIA010000087.1:0-2102 GCA_036521295.1 Candidatus Cybelea sp.
AGGAGGCGATCCTGCTTTATTTTGCGCGTCGCAATCGCAGACTTCCGCTGAAGCGTAATTATCGCAAGCATGGCGTCCGCTGTGTCCGCCCCGGCGTTGCACGCTACGGAAGCTACCTCGCGCGCGGCGTAGTGTTGATGCCGGGCTTCGTCAATATCGGCGCGTACGTCGGCGAAGATACAATGATCGATACGTGGGCGACGGTTGGATCGTGCGCGCAAATCGGCAAAGGCGTTCACCTTTCCGGTGGCGTGGGAATCGGCGGCGTCCTCGAGCCGCCACAAGCTTCGCCGGTCATCGTTGAAGACGGCGCATTCATCGGTTCGCGCTGCATCGTCGTCGAAGGCGTGCTCGTCGAGCGCGAAGCCGTGTTAGGCGCGGGCGTGGTCGTCACCGCGAGCACTCCGATTTTGGACGTGCGCGGCAGCGAACCGGTAACGATCAAGGGGCGGATTCCGCCGCGCGCCGTCGTGATCCCAGGCGCGCAATCCAAGCGGTTTCCGGCCGGCGAGTTCGCAACGCCCTGCGCGCTGATCGTCGGAACGCGCAGCGCATCGACCGACCTCAAAACATCGCTCAACGCCGCACTGCGCGAGCACGAGCTTGCCCTATGAACCCCCGCGTGCTGGAAATTGCCGCGTCGCTGATCCGCGAAATTTCCGGCAAGAAGAAGAGCAGCTCAATTGATCTCGGCCTGGGCGAGCCGTCGCTTCTGCCAAATACCCGGCATTTCCGAGAGGCAATGCGCTTTATCGAGCAATACGGCATCAAGTACACGCCGAATGCCGGCGATTCGGCGTTGCGTCAGGCCATCGCGCGTAATTACGAGTATCCGGAGTTGGATCGCGAGCAGAACGTCTGCATCACGGTCGGCTCTCAAGAGGCGATGTACGTCGCTATCAAAACGCTGCTCGATCCCACGCGCGACGAGCTCCTGATCGTCGAACCCTGCTTTCCATCGTATCAAAAGATGGCCGCGCTCGAGGGCATCGCCGTTCGTCGTGTCGCAATGCGCGAAGAAGAAGGTTTTGCTTTCGATGGGGAGCGCATCGCGGCGGCGATCGGCGACGCAACGCGAGCCCTCGTACTCTGCTCGCCCTGCAATCCGACCGCCCGCATCGTCTCAGCTGCAGCGGCAGAACGCCTCGTCGCTGCCCTCGAGCGACGCGTGGGCGAACGAATCTGGCTGATTCACGACGAGATCTACCGCGAGCAGATCTTCGTTGACGATGCGGCCGAGTTCGCGCGCCGCTATTCGCACACCATCGTGACCAACTCGCTGAGCAAGAGCAACGCGCTCACCGGATTGCGTCTGGGCTGGCTGCTGGGTCCGAGGTCCTTTATCGAGCAGGCGATCAAGGTCCACGCCTGGCTGGCATCCTGCGCCGACACGTTCGCTCAGCGCGTCGCGCTGCAGATCTTCCAAACGCCGGGGGCCTTGCAAGAGCACTCGGCTTGGTATCGCGAACGTCGCGTCGATCTTCTCCGAGCGCTGGGCGAGAGCGGACTACGCTTCGTATCGCCGGACGGAACATTTTACGTCTGCGTACGTCTCCCGCAGGGAATGCGGTCGCTCCAGGCGGCCAACGAGCTCATCGAAGAGTACGACGTCGTTACGATCCCCGGAATCGCCTTCGGTCCTTCAATGGAAGGCTGGTTGCGTCTGAGCTGGGTGGCAGCCCCCGACCAAGTCGCCGCCGGTCTGCGGCGCATTGCTCGATACTGTAGCTTTTACGCCGCCTCTCATTGACTATTGCGGCGCGATCCAGACGGTTTGAATGTTGACAAACTCGTGGATGCCAAACGCCGAAAGCTCTCGTCCGTAGCCGCTCTTCTTGATGCCGCCGAACGGCAGGCGCGGATCGCTTGCGACCACCCCGTTGATGAAAACGGCGCCCGCCTCAACGCTTTCCGCAATGCGTTCTGCGGCGGCAAGGTCGCGCGTCCAAAGACTCGATCCCAGCCCGAACGACGAGGTATTTGCAAGCGCGAGCGCGTGCTCCCGATCGTTTGCCCGAACCACGGCCGCCGCCGGTCCAAAGACCTCTTCGTCAAACATGCGTGTGCCCGGAACCACCTCCGCGACGATAGTCGGCTCATAG
>DATDIA010000088.1:0-8439 GCA_036521295.1 Candidatus Cybelea sp.
CGAAGGGGAGTCATTACATGAGAGTTATCGCCTATCTCTTGGCCGCCGTGTTCTTCATTTTAGGTATCTTGTACGGCTTGGGTAAAGTGAATCTTTTCACGGAGTCGGGTCCCGAGCACGCGCATCACATTACCCATCTCATCATCCTTTGGGTGCTTGCATTGCTTTGCCTCATTTGGGCGCGGTTCCAGAGCTCGCCGCGGTGAAGCCCTCGCATATCGCGCGCGACGGCAGCGTGGCAATGGTTGACGTTTCGGACAAACACCCGACGTCCAGGCACGCCCTCGCCGAAGCGCTCGTCCGAATGAGTCCGGCTGCGCAGGCTGCCCTCCGCTCCGCGACGCTTCCGAAAGGCGATGCGCTGGTCACTGCCCAAATCGCCGGCATCCTCGCGGCAAAGCAAACCGCCGGGCTCATCCCTCTGGCGCATTCGTTACCGTTAAGCAGCGTTGACGTGCGCTTCAATTGGCGCGGCGACGGCGTGCTCCGAGTTGAAGCCGAGGCGCGCACGACGGCCCGGACAGGCGTGGAAATGGAAGCCATGGTGGCCGTCTCCATCGCAGCATTGACGATTTACGATATGTCGAAGGCGCTTGACAAAGGTATCACGATTGAAGGCGTTCGGCTTCTCCGCAAGAGCGGCGGCAAAAGCGGCCCCTTCGTCCTTCGAGAAGCGCAGGATGACACAGGCGGCAAATGACGTTTAGGGTAGCACTGATCGTACTTTCCGACCGCGCCGCTTCGCGTGAGCGAGCCGACGAGTGCATTCCCGTCATGAAGGAGCGCCTCGGCGGCGTATACTCGATCGTGCGCGAAAGCATTTTGGCCGACGACGCCGCCGCGCTGCAAGCCGAGATCATCGAGCTGGCCGATACGCGCGCGGCCGATCTCGTCCTCACGAGCGGAGGTACTGGGCTCTCGCCGCGCGATCGAACGCCTCAAGCTACGGCGGCCGCACTCGATTACGAAGTTCCGGGCATTGCCGAGGCGATTCGCGCCAGCTCCCTCGTAAAGACGAAAACCGCGATGCTCTCGCGGGCCCTTGCGGGCGTTCGCGACCGCACGCTGATCGTGAACCTTCCTGGAAATCCACGAGCCGTGGCGGAGACACTCGACGTCGTGCTGCCGGTACTGCCGCACGCTTTGGAACTTCTCGCCGATCGGGTGGTGGATGGATGAGCACCGTATCGAGGATTCTTACCTACGACGAAGCCGAAAGCTATCTGGTCGGCACGATCGACGAAATCGCATCGCGTCGCACGTCTTACAAACTCGAACGGATGCGTGCTTTTTTACGCGAACTCGGAGATCCACACCGAGCCTATCCCACGATCCACGTCGGAGGAACGAGCGGCAAGGGGTCCACCGCAACGATGATCGCGTGCTCGCTTCAGGCCGCGGGCCGGCACACGGGACTGCATACCAAGCCGCACCTTCACTCCATGACCGAGCGCGCGCGCGTTGATGGCCGCTCGATATCGCGGGAGCGCTTCGCCTCGTTGCTCGATGCAATGATGCCAGCAATCGAGCGCACCATGCCGGAGTACGGGCGCCCGACCTTTTACGAAACGCTGCTCGCACTGGCCTTTGCGCACTTTGCAGCAGAGCGAGTCGACGTTGCGGTGGTAGAAGTTGGGCTCGGAGGGCGGCTGGACGGCACGAACGTCGTTCACCCGCTGGTTGCTGCGATTACTTCGGTTGCTCACGACCATACGGACGTGCTCGGCAACACCATCGAGGAAATTGCCTTTGAGAAGGCCGGCATAGCCAAGCCCGGCGTGCCCCTCGTTCTCGCTGCCGTAACGCCGGCGGCTCGCGCGGTGATCGAGCGATATGCTGCCGAAGTGGGCGCGCCGGTCGTGCATGTTTCCGACGTCGTGCGAGTCGAACTCGACGAAGCGAGTGACTTGCACGGCCAAGTGCTGTTGGTAGCATCCGCCCGCGGCTCGTATCGGTTGAGGGTACCGGTTCTCGGCATCTTCCAGCGAACGAACGTGGCAACCGCCATTGCGGTTCTCGAGCAGCTCGGCGAAGATTTGCGGCCGGGCCGCGACGACCTCGTCCGCGGTTTCGCAGAGCTCGCCATTCCAGGGCGCATGGAGCTCATTTCGGGGAACCCCAAAGTGGTCTTCGACATCGCGCACAATGCCGAGAAGGCCGAATCGTTAGTAGCGTCACTGCGCGAGAGCTTTGCCAATCGCCGAGTGCATTACGTGGTTGCCATTGGGGAAACGAAGGACGCCGGGCGTATCGTAGAAATCCTTTCGACTTTGCCCTCGACTTTTACGTTTACGTCGTTTGCGGTTTCGGGTCGTCGCGCGATACCGCCGGCGCGGCTCGCAACGCTTGCGGAATCGCTGGGGAGCTGGGGCCGAGCGATCGCCGATCCAATCGAGGCCCTGACGGTATCGCGTCGCATGGCGGAGTTCGACGACGTGGTCGTCGTGACCGGCTCGACATTCCTCGTCGCCGGCTTGCGCGAGTGGTACGTCCCGACGACGGTCTGATAGGCCGCGGTTCGCTGCTTCTGCGAGGGGCGAGGCTTCGATGGGGGGCGCGCACGTACGTCATGGGCATCGTCAACGCGACTCCGGACTCGTTTTCCGGCGACGGCGTCGAAGACGTAACGCAGTCGATCGCTCGTGCGATCGCACAGTGGAACGCGGGTGGGGACATCCTGGACATCGGCGGAGAGTCGACGAGACCGGGTCATCAACCCGTAGACGTGTCGGTTGAAATTGCGCGAGTCGTTCCCGCGATCCGCGCGGTTCGCTCGCAACTGCCCGACACGCCGATCTCGGTCGATACGTACAAGGCGGCCGTCTTGCGCGCCGCGCATGGTGCGGGCGCCGACCTCGTCAATTCGATTTGGGGAGCTCCCGACGAGCTTTTAGATCTGGTCGCCGAACTGCAAATCGCAATCGTTGCAACACACAATCAGTCGAGCACGTCGTACCAAGGCTGCGTCGTGGAGAACGTACTGCGCTACTTGGACGACTGCGCCACCCGAGCGGCAGCCCGAGGCATCCCCCGCGAGGCGATAATCTTGGATCCCGGTATCGGCTTCGGAAAGACGGCCGAGCAAAACATCGCCGTCTTGCAAGCACTCGATCGAGTCGTAGCGCTCGGCTTTCCGACGATGATCGGCACGTCGCGCAAATCGACCGTCGGCAAACTTACGGGGCGCGGGGTAGAGGATCGCGTCTACGGCACGGTCGCGACGACGGCGCTCGCCGTGAAGGCCGGCGTCGATATAGTCCGGGTACACGACGTTGGCGCAGCACGCGATGCGGTCGCCGTAACCGACGCAATCGTGCGCGATTGGAGGCCGTCGGATTGGACGCCATAACGCTGCACGGCGTGCGCGCGTACGGCCGCCATGGTTCCAATATCGGAGAGCGCGACCGACGCCAGCTCATTGAGATCGACGTCACGGCCGAGCTCGACCTTCGCGCAGCGCAGCGTAGTGACGAACTGATCATGACGATGGATTACGCCGCATTGCACCAGCGGCTCGTGCGAGTCGTTGCGACGACCTCCTATGGCTTACTCGAGCGTTTGGCCGGCGATCTGCTCGAGGCGGTCTTCGTCGATCCTCGAGTCGTGCGCGCCAAGGTGAAGGTTTCCAAACCGCAAATCCTCGACGGCGCTACGCCTTGCGTGACGGTCGAGCGCGAGAACTCGCGGCACGAGCCCGCTTGACTTGCATCGCGCTTACGTCGGGATCGGTTCGAATTTGGGCGACCGCGTTCTCAACCTGGACCGCGCGCTTGCCGCAATCGCAGCGTTTGGAAGAATTCTTCGGCGGTCGTCTTTCTACCAGACGGCGCCCTGGGGAAATCCGGCCCAGCCATGGTTTCTCAACGCCGTCGTTTTACTCCAAACGCGATTGGAGCCGCGCGCCTTGCTCGCCAGTTTGCGCGTCGTAGAAGAAGAATTGGGGCGCGTCCGCAGCAGTCGCTGGGGTCCCCGAGCGATGGATCTCGATCTGCTGCTCTACGACGATCGCGAAATCGACGAACCGGATCTGCAGGTTCCTCACCCGCACATGCACGAGCGAGCTTTTGTTTTAGTCCCATTGGCCGAGATCGACGACCGCTTCGAGACGCTGCGCGACGCGTTGCCCGCGGCGGAGCTCGCGGGGGTCGTCCCGCTCGAGCGCGAAAGCTTTACGCCGATGCCCGAAGAACGAGCTTTATCCGCAAGCGCGCACGTGCGCGCGCTTGCGCAATTCCTTGCCGCCGGCGAAGTCATGCGCGTACGCGTACAACGCGCTGATCTCGATATCGAGGTTGCCGCGCAACCGCACCGCTCTCACGAACGATCGGGCGACCGGACATCAGCCGATTCGTCACTGGCGCGCATCGATACCATCAAGGCGGACCTCGTAGGAGTCTTTCACGCCGGGCGTCCCGCCCCGCTCGAAGGCGACGTTTTCGACGCCGATCGGGAGCTCGGATATATCGAAGCCCTCGGCATTCGTACGTCCATCCATAGCATGGGCGCCGGGCGGCTCGTCTCGGTGGCAGTCCGCGACGGAGCGGCGGTCGAGTACGGTCAGCCGCTCTTTCTGGTCGCGCGAGGAAAGTAACATTTTCCGCAAGGTATTGATCGCAAATCGTGGCGAGATTGCGCTGCGAATAAACCGCGCCTGCCAAGAGCTGGGCGTATTGACGGTCGCAATTTACTCCGAAGCGGATCGCGATTCGCTGCACGTTCGTCAGGCCGACGAAGCCTTTTGCGTTGGTCCGGGGCCGGCAGGCCGCTCCTATCTCAACATACCGAACATTATCTCGACCGCGCTGATCACCGGTTGCGAAGCGATTCATCCGGGCTACGGTTTTTTGGCGGAGAACGCGCGCTTCGCAGAAATCTGCAACGATCACGGGCTCACCTTCATCGGTCCAAAGCCGAGCGTGATCGCGCTAATGGGTGACAAAGCGACGGCAAAACGTGTTGTCGGCGAAGCCGGCGTCGCAACCACGCCGGGCAGCGACGTGCTGGCTTCCGTGGAGGAAGCGCAGGAGGCCGCCGTTTCGCTCGGCTATCCCGTGCTGCTCAAAGCGACTGCGGGCGGAGGAGGAAGGGGCATGCGCGTCGTGCACGATGCAAGTGAGATGTCGCGCGCGTACGCCGGAGCCACCGCCGAAGCCGAGGCTAGCTTCAAAGATGGGCGCGTTTACGCGGAGCGATTGATTCGAGGTCCCCGACACATCGAAGTCCAAGTGCTTGGCGACGAGTTCGGGAACCTCGTCCACTTGGGCGAACGCGACTGCTCGGTGCAGAAACCGGCACATCAGAAGCTGGTGGAAGAGACCCCAGCACCCACCCTTTCGACTCGCAGCCGCAACGCGTTGCACGAGATGGCCTTGCGGGCGGCGCGGTACGTCGGTTACACGAATGCGGGTACGCTGGAGTTTCTCGCGACCGGAGACGACGCCTATTTCATGGAAATGAACACGCGAATTCAGGTCGAGCATCCGGTGACCGAAATGGTCTATAATATAGATCTCGTAAAAGAGCAGATTCGGATAGCTTCCGGCGAGCCGCTCGGGTACACGCAACGCGATCTCGTCGCACGGGGACACGCCATAGAGTGCAGAATCAATGCCGAAGATCCGCGCAATAATTTTTCGCCCGCGGCGGGCACGGTTTCAAATCTCGTCTTCCCGGGGGGTCCTGGAATTCGCGTCGACACCCACCTGTATGCCGGCGCATCTATCTCGCCGTTTTACGATTCGATGATCGCAAAGATCGTGGCGTTTGGCGATACCCGCGACATTGCTATCGCGCGCATGGAGCGCGCGTTGCGAGAAACGCTGATCGAAGGGGTCAATACGACGATCGCACTGTGCCTGGAAATTCTGGCGACGCCGGCATTTCGGCAGGGCCGATATGACATCGAGTTCATTCCCAGCCAAATTTTGTCAAACGGAGAGGTAAGGACGAGTCGATGACGTCCCGGCGGGTTGCTCGCGAGCAAGCGTTGCAGGCGCTGTACTCGATCGTGATCGGCGATCGCGATCCGCGGGATGCGGTGAGCGAAGTTGTTGGCGAGAGCGCCGACAGCGAGCAACGAGCCTTTGTCGAGGAGCTTGCGCTGGGTACGCTCGAATACGCAGAACGCGCCGATCGCATCGTGAGCCCGCTCTTGGAAGGCTGGGCGATCGAACGTCTGCCTACCATCGATCGCCTGCTCCTAGAAATGGCTACATTCGAACTCCATTGCCGTCCCGAGACGCCCAAGGCGGTCGCGATTAACGAAGCGGTCGCCCTCGCGAAGCGATTCTCCACCGAGGAATCCGGACGTTTCGTCAATGGGGTCCTGAGCGCCGTCGCCAATGCCAAAACGTAAGCGCCGCGGCGGACCCCGTATTTGGCGAAGCACGCTGGTCGCGTTGGCGATGATGGTCCTCTTCGCGATTGGAGCCGTGGCCGGCATGGTTGCTGCGTACGCGCGTAACCTTCCGGATATCAGCCGAATGGCCGATTACCAGCCGGAGAGCTCGACTCGAATCTTTGCGCGCGACGGAACTCAGCTCGCATCGGTCTACAAGGAAAATCGAGTCTGGGTACCGCTTTCGCGAGTTCCGGTCGTCGTCCGCGATGCGTTCGTTGCCAATGAAGACCATAATTTCTATTACCATCACGGCGTCGATTTTGAAAGCATCGCTCGCGCCGCGCTTGCCGACGTCACCCATCAGCAGTTTCAGGGCGCTTCGACGATCACGCAGCAGCTCGCGCGACGGCTCTTCCTCAACGACGAAGTCTCGCTCTCGCGCAAGGTTCAGGAAGCGCTGCTCGCGATCGAAATCGAACGTTACTATACGAAAGAAGAAATCCTGGAGCGCTACCTCAATATCATCTATCTCGGCGCGGGCGCCTACGGCGTCGATGCGGCGGCCCACACGTACTTTGGCCGGAGCGTCGATAACCTGACGCTGGCACAGTCCGCGATGCTCGCCGGCATCGTGGCCGCGCCTTCCGTCTACTCTCCGTTCTCCAATCTTAGCTTAGCGCGAGAGCGTCAGCGTCACGTATTGGATCGCATGGTTGAAAGCGGCTACGTCACGCGGGGAGAAGCGGACGATGCCTACGAAGGGCCGCTCGATCTGATTACCCAACAGCCTCCGGGCCTACAAGGTTATCGTTTCCCCTATTTTACGACGTACGCGATCGCGCAGTTAGAGCGGCAGTTCGGCAAGAGCACCGTCGAACAAGGAGGCCTTCAGGTATACACAACTCTCGACGAGCGCATGCAGCGGCTTGCGCAGCAAGCGGTGACGTGGGGCGTACGCCAATCGATCTCGGAAGGCATCGGCGCGCACGAGGCCGCGTTGGTTGCGCTGCGTCCTTCGACCGGTGAGATTCTTGCCATGGTCGGGGGCGCCGGATTTTCCCTCCACAATCAATTCAATCGCGCCTGGCAGGCTCATCGGCAGCCCGGGTCCTCGTTTAAGATCTACGACTACACCGCAGCAATCGACGAAGGCATCCCGGCCTCGACGGTCATCGACGATTCGCCGGTCAGTTACCCGATGGGTGACGGCACCCAATGGTCTCCGATGGATGACGACAACAGCTACATGGGCGCGATTTCATTGCGCCAAGCCCTCATCTTTTCGCGCAACATCGTGGCCGTAAAGCTTGCCGAACGCGTCGGATTGGATCGGATTATCGATTACGCGCACCGCATGGGCGTAACGTCGCCGCTCGAGGCGAATCTCTCGCTCGCGCTCGGCTCATCGGGCCTCACCGTGCTCGATCAAGCCAGTGGGTACTCCACGCTCGCAAATCAAGGCCTCCACGTCGATCCCACTCCGTTTCGCCTCGTCAAGGATGCCTTGGGCAGCACGATTCTCGATGCCCGCTTTCCCCAGCCGACCGACGTCGTGAGCGCCGGAACCGCATACATTATGACGTCGATATTCGAAGACGTGATCGCACACGGGACCGGATACCCCAATGCCGTCATCGGACGTCCGGCGGCGGGTAAGACCGGCACGACCTCAAACTTTCGCGACGCATGGTTCGTAGGCTACACGCCCGACCTCGTCGTCGCCGTTTGGCTTGGAAACGACGATTACACGCCGATGGTCGAGTCGTACGGTGGAAATATTCCGGCGAGAATTTGGGCGCGTTTCATGAAAGCCGCACTCGCCGGCACGCCGCCGCACGAATTCCCATTTCCCTCCGAGGAGATCGCGAAAATCGCCGGCTGCGGTAGCGGTGGCTACGAGTACTATCTGAAGGGAACCGAACCACAATCGGGGTGCGGAAGCTCGATCGACGCTTACGATGAGGATCAAAAAGGCGAATCGGCAGCGGCTGCGGAGCTTCCCCAGCCCAGCGTTCCACCACCCGACGCGACGCCGCCTCCATTCGCGCCGCCTCCGCCGACGGAATCGCCGTCTGGATCCGCGTCGCCGTCTGGATCCG
>DATDIA010000089.1:0-4352 GCA_036521295.1 Candidatus Cybelea sp.
GCGTTGCGGAGCCGGCGCAAGAGCAATTCGGCAAGCTGATGAAGATTGCCGACGAGCTGCTCCCAACCTACGCTCGGCTCGCCGCATTTCGCTCCCGCGCGGACTCCGAACGGCTTGCGGCGGACCTTGCCGCGGGACTCGCAAATCCGCTCGAGGAGAAAAAGCGCCTTGCGCAAGAGATCGTCGCGCGTTACCATGACCCGGCCGCGGCGGTGCGCGCGCGAGAATACTTCGAGCGCACCGTTCAGCGCCGGGAGATTCCGTCGGGCGAGGTCGAGGAGATCGAGCTTGGCGATTGCAAGCGCGTCGCCGAAGTTTTAGTCAAGTCTGGTTTTGCGGAGAGCCGACGGGCTGCTGAACGGCTCATTTCAGGCAACGCCGTAAAAATCGACGGCGATCCGGTTCGCGACGCCCACGCGCTCTGGACCTGCGTCGCGCCCGCGGTGCTTTCGGTGGGCTCGCGCCGGTTCGTCAAGGTGCGGCCGCGTCCGCATTGATTGCCTGGCGACGGTTGAAGCGCGCTTAACAGGGCTCGGGAACGTTTCGCGTAAATCCCGGAGCACACGTTTTCTTTTTTCCATCGGAGAATGCTATGCGAGCGCTATTTCTTTTTGCCGCCGCACTCCTCATCACGGGGGCCGATGCACCCTCACCGACTTCCAGCCCAGTCACAATCGCACAGTTTACGCAAGGCCTGACGCCCGCACGGGGACTCTTTACAATTTGGAGGAAGAGCGCCAAAGTCTACCTCCAGATTGCCAAGAATCAACTCGACACCGGTTTCATTCAAAACGCCGAGCCCGCCAACGGCCTCGGCGGTTACGGCGTGACGGTCGGCCTTCCATATATCGCGGCGGCGCGCATTATCACGTTTTCGCGCGTCGACGACAAAATCGTCTTGAGTTGGCCGAATACGTCATTCGTCGCGAACGGCAATCCGTCCGCGCAGGCGGCCGTCAATGAGAGCTTCGCCCCCTCGATCGTCGCCACCACTCCGATCGTCGCGCAAGACCCCAAGACCGGCGACGTTATCTTCGACGCTTCGCCCTTTCTCGGCGACGTCATCGATATGCAGAATTACCTCAGGCTCGCACTCAACACCGACAAGAACCCCGCGGCAGCCTATAAGCTGGATTCCGATCGCACGTATTGGGGCGCCAGCGAAGCCTTTCCGGAGAACGTCGTTCTCGAGGCCGATCAAACCTTCGCGTCGGCCCAGCCGCAAACGCAGACGAGCGTGACCATTGACAACGTCCCCGATCCGCGCAGCGTGCAGATTCGCATCAAATACAACATCGTGCAGGCACCGGCGGCCGGTTCGTACATACCGCGAATCGCCGACGATCGGGTCGGCTACATTCCAGAGATCATGCTTGACTACGGCAGCGACAAGGTGACCGAGAGACAGCTGCGCTACGTTCTGCGTTGGAACATCGCACGGCACCCAATGGTCTACTATATCAGCAACACCGTACCGGTCGAATACCGGCAGACCATTCGAGAGGCGCTGCTGACCTGGAACGATGCGTTCGCGCGAATCGGCATACCCACCGCGGTGGAGGTGAAGGATCAGCCCAACGATCCGAACTGGGACGAAGACGACATCCGCTACAATACCGTGCACTGGCTCACCCAATCGAACTCCGGCGGTTACGCGCAGGCCGGAGTTGTCTGGGACCCGCGCACCGGCGAGCTCATCAAGACGTCGATTGTCATCGATGCCGATCTCTTGAACGACGGCTTCCTGCAGGGTGCCGACTTCGCGGGTCCCGGACGCGCGCAGGCGCTCGGTTTTCAATCCGAAGAGGCAAGGTTTGCCGCTGAAGCGCGCGCCAGCATGGCGTTCGGCGTCTGGGCACTCGACGGCATGGGCAAATACGCGTGGGGCCAACCGCCTCCAGGCTTTCTGCAGTCGTTTCTGCGGTACATCGTGCTGCACGAATCCGGACACAACTGGGGTTTACAGCACAACTTTATCGGGACCCAAGCCTACACGGCGGCCCAAGACCAAAGCAAGGCATTCACCGCGAGGTACGGCGTTTCGAACTCGGTGATGGCGTATATTCCGACGAACCTCTGGCCATCGGGCACGCCCAATGGGGACTACTTTCAGACCGTGCTCGGCCCGTACGATTACTACGTGATCCATTGGGGCTACGCTACGATAACGGGTGCCCAAACGCCCGAGTCCGAGGTCCCGACGTTACGACGATGGGCGTCGAATTGGTCGAACCCGATGTACCGCTATGCCAACGACGAAGACGTCATGTGGGCAGACGGTCATGCGATCGATCCGCGCGTGAATCATTGGGAGCTTACCAATGATAACCTTTCGTGGTGCCAAGGCCAAATGCGGATCGGCCGCACGCTGATCGATAGCCTCAATCACTTCAACGTAGGGGGCGAAACGCACGATCCTCAACGCATCGGTTTCACCTTGGCGCTCTTGCCATTCGAGAGATGTGCCGGATTCGCGTCGCATTATATCGGCGGCGAATACCTTTCGCGCGCGCATATCGGCAGTCCCGGCGCGTCGCTGCCGTTGCAAGCCGTGCCTCGGGCGACGGCGCAGCGCGCGTTCGCGATGCTCGATCGGCACCTTTTCTCCGACGCCGCATGGAGCTTTCCGGCGCCCCTGCTGCGCTCGCTGGTCTACACCGAGTGGATCACGGACTTCCAGCAAGCGCCGTGGCAGTACGATCCGCCCGTACGTCACGACATCCCGATTGCGACGGTGGTCGGAGATCTACAAGATGGAACGATCTCGCGTCTCTTTGCGCCCATCATGCTCCAGCGCCTCGATGACGAATCGCTGAAATACCGGACCGGAACCTACATGAGCCTTACCGACCTATTTGCTTGGACGCATCGAGCGGTTTACGGGGATCTCTCTAACGGCAGGATAGCCAAGGCCGGCGAAATCCATCGGAGCTTACAACAGTGGTACGTGCGCGAGCTGGCGCAGCTCGTCGTCGCGCCGACAGCCGACACGCCATACGATGCCCAATCGCTCGCGCGCGCCGATATCGTCCAATTGCAAAGTGAGATCGCGCGCGCCCAACGCGCAACAAAGCTCGACGTGCTCACTCGGGCGCATCTCGCGTCACTTGCCGCCGTCGTGCATCAGACACTTTCGGCAAATCGCGTCATTGCGACCCCCGCGCCAGTAGCTCCCTGATCTCTGCGGCCGTAAAAACGTAGGCCGTCCTGCAATACTCGCAGGTCGCTTCGGTGCGATCTCGTTCCTGAATCAGTCGCAGGAGTTCATCGACTCCCAATCCCAAGAGCACCGACTCCACCTTCGCGCGATTGCATCGGCAGGCGAAGCGTACGTCGATCGAATGTTGGGAGCGCAGCTCTAGGTCGCCCGCAAGTTCGCGCAGCAATGCGCCGGCGTCGGCGGTTTTGGCGATGAGCTGCGTCACCGGCGGCATGGCTGCCGCACGCGCCTCCAACGCTGCGAGCGCGCTCTCGTCGGCTCCCGGAAGCGCTCGCGCGAGAATTCCGCCGGCGGCGACGACGCCGCTGGGGTTTGCCAGCACGCCGAGCGCGACGATGCTCGGAATTTGCTCCGACTGCGCAAGATAGACAGCCAGGTCTTCGGCGATTTCGCCTGATTGCAACGGCACGACGCCCACGTACGGCTGTCCGACGTCACTCGACCGGGTTACCTGCAGAGATCCGTCGCCGATCGCGCCGGCGACGTCGAATTTGCCGCGCGCGTCAATGGGCAGCTCGACGCGTCCGTTGCGAGCGTAGCCTCTCGCGCCGGCAGTTCGATCGTCGACCAGCCACGCATCAGCTGCCAGCGTTCCCAGGGGGCCGTCGCCGGCAATCTGCAGCGAGATGCGCTCGTTGCCTTTGAGGCTCGCGCTAAAGAGCGCAGCTCCCGTCGTGAGGCGTCCGACGGCCGCGGTTGCGGTCGGCCAGAGATCGTGTCGATCTCGAATTTCTGCGACGAGCTCGGTGGTGATCGCGGCCACCAGCGAAATTCCCGCCTCGAGATTGGATGCGGCAAGGAGCGTATCGGGCATGAGCGCCTCTGGTTCGAAGGCCCGTGCTTTTCCTCCAAAGAAGCGACGACGATGCGCGTTTTGGTTCTCCACGGACCGAACCTCAATTTACTTGGGGAACGGGAACCGGAAATCTACGGAACGCAAACGCTTGCCGAGCTGAACCAAGCGATCGTGGCCGGCGCGAAGAGCCTAAGCATGGAAGTTGTTTGCGAACAGCATAATGCGGAAGGCGCTATTGTGGATGCGCTCCAGGCGGCTCGGAAGTCCTTTGCCGGCGTGGTGATCAACCCCGGCGCGTACGCGCACTACTCGTACGCAATTCGTGACGCTATCGCC
>DATDIA010000090.1:0-6177 GCA_036521295.1 Candidatus Cybelea sp.
GACCTTTCGCAAGGTCGGGGGAAAGCTGAGTGAGAGATGGACTCACGCTGGAGGAATTCGGCAGGGACGATGTGCCCTGCGACGAGGTTGCGCAACCCGCGAGAATCGCTACCGAGATGGCAAGACTCGCGGATGCGTTTGATAGGTGCATCTGTGCGTTCTCCTGTCGTTAAAAAAGCAGACGGCACCTCGCTGTAGCCGCCTGCAACGGGGCTTTCAAGCTTCAGTAGCTCGCCGAAGCCTCCTCTGCCCACCTTTCCCTCGGCCGAAGTACGAACGCTCTAACTCTTTATAAACTTCGGCCGGCGTTGAGGACCGATTGGCACGCCTGCTTTCATTGGTGCAAACGGGGTTTAGCGTGCCGAACTCTCGGTTATAAGGTCGAGCGTAAGAACTATTACACAGATGAAAGGATACTCGTGATCAAGACCCTCAACGACCTGTTTTATGAAACGCTTCGAGACATGTTTTATGCCGAGAAGAAGATCCTGCGAACACTTCCAAAGCTGGCAAAGGCCGTAAACTCGGACGAGCTGCGCGAGGCTTTCCTGCACCATCGGGACGAAACCGAAGGGCAGGTCGAACGGATCGAGCGCGTTTTCGAAATTATCGGCAAACCTGCGCGTGGGAAGACTTGCGACGCCATCGACGGCATCCTCGAGGAAGGCAATGAGGTCATGGCAGACTTCAAGGGCAACCCAGCGCTGGATGCTGGTATCCTTGCAGGGGCGCAAGCGGTCGAGCATTACGAGATCTCTCGCTACGGAACGCTGATCGCCTGGGCCAAAGTGATGCGGCTGTCGGAAGCGCCGGAACTTTTTCAAGAAACGCTCGAGCAGGAAGTCAAGGCCGACGAGTTGCTGACCAAGATCGCGAAGAAAGCCGTCAACGCCGCCGCAACTGCGAAATAGCGACACAAACCTTTTTCCGTAAACGCTAATCGTACGGACAGGGAAGGTTCGATGGCATAGTTGAGAATCATCAGCGCGCTCTTCCTGAGCTTTTGTGTCTGCTTGCCCGTTATCGCAAGGGCGATGGAGCCGAACGGCACCGTCACCATTCCGTTCACGTACGTCGACAACCGTATGATGATCGTCTGCACGATCGATGGGCAAGGCCCATTCTACATGATCGTCGATACGGGTGATCCGGGGTTTACAATTACTCCTGAGGTCGCCCACAGACTTTCGGTTCCCGTCCGTTATCGTGGCGGTGGGAGCGGAGCGGGTAACAATACCGTCACGTTCGGCACGACAAAGCTGGCAAACTTTTCCATCGGCCAACTTTCGTACAAAAATGTCGTGGCCTCGGTCTTCGATCTGAGCGAGATCCGCACCAAACTGCGGTTCCCGCACTTGGATGGATCAATCGGCTACCCCGTGTTCGAGCAGTTCGTCACCTTCGTCAACGTTGACCGTTCTACGATTTCGTTCTGGAACCGGAGTGTTACCGCGCCTGCAAATGCGAGCACGAGGGCGTTCTCGTTTGGCGGAACCATCCCGGTCGTCGCCGTGAAAATCGACGGGATAGCAACCACCGCTATCGTCGATACCGGCGATCGCTCGTCATTGACGCTGTTTACGCCGTTTGCAAAGCGCAACGGTTTTTACGGAAAATATCCCGCGACGCGTGACGTTGTCACCGGCTACGGGATTGGTGGGCCCGTTCGCGCCGACGTTTTCACGCTCCCCTCGCTGGATATCTTTGGAACGCACCTGACGGGCGTGGTGACTCGCGCATCTCGCCAAACGGCAGGCGCATTCGTCAGCGCCGATCGAGGCGGCAGCATCGGAACCGGAGTGCTCAAGCGCTTCAACATCGTGTGGGACTATCGGCACAAGACGATAACCGCGTGGCCAAGCAGGTATTTTGGCGTTGCGGATACTTTCGTTCCGCCGGGATCCACGCCACGATGAATCGCACGACGGAGGTCGATTACCCGAACGTAGACCGGAGGCGCCCGCGGTCACCTAGCTAATCTCCCGGCATGAAGACTGGCGAACGTTCACTCAATGGCCCGCAGACCAGTGGCCGCACCTATCGGAACCTGTCGCAGCCAAGCTACGAGATCGACGACTCCCTGCGTAACCAGCGAGTTCCGGTGCATGGCGGTGTCGAGTTACTAGCCGACGTCTATTTGCCGCGTGGTGGTCCTCGCGCTCCGGCCATCTTTTCTGCCTCGCCCTATCCGCGCCAAATTCAGAATAGCGGGGCACCGCTCGGGTTCGTTGAGGCCGGCGCAACCGATTTCTTTGTCTCGCGTGGTTACGTGCACGTCATTGCCAACGTGCGCGGTACCGGCGGCTCGGGCGGTACGTACGACCTCTTCGGCCCTGACGAGCGCACCGATATGGGTGAGTTGGTCGAGTGGATTGCCGCCCAACCCTGGTGCGACGGCAGCGTCGGCGGAGTGGGCGTTAGCGCATTTGCGATGACGCAGTTGGAAGCCGCGCTCGAAGCAACGCCGCATCTGAAAGCGATCTTCGCGCCGCTTAACTCACTCGACGTCTACGAGCTGTACTATCACGGCGGCGTGATGAACACGACCTTCGACATCGCGTGGGTTCGAAGCGTTGCCAAGCTCGCCAATCTCAACGACGCCACGCTGCGCAGTGCTGCCGTGGGGCTGGTCGAGGCGGTCCTCCGCAACCCGCGCCTCCATGCGAAGTTTGCACACTTCAACGGCGAAGCGGCGCTCGGAGCGCTGAAGCTCACGATGAGAGGCACGCTTCATCCCCCGTTTTCCACACTCGCGATGGCGTGTTCTGTCGAGCATCAAGTCAAAGATGATTTTTGGCAAGCACGCAACATGACGACGGGTCTGCGCAACATCCGGGTTCCCGTTTACCTCGGCAGCGACTGGCAGAACGTTCCGGTGCATCTGCCCTCGACGTTCACGATCTATAACGGCCTGCCGCCGAACGTTCCCAAGCGCATGTCGCTGCTTGCCGAATACGGCTTCACGTGGCCGTGGGAAAGTTTGCACGTCGAAGCCTTGGCGTGGTTCGACCACTGGCTGCGCGGGCGCGACACCGGCATTATGGATGGTCCGCCCATTCGCTACGTCATTCTGGGCGAGCCGGGCGGCCCGTGGCATGAAGCCTCGGCATGGCCGCCGCCGGAATGTTCGATGCTGACCTGGCGTTTACGTACCGACGAAACGCTCGCAGAGGATCACGGCGTCGATGGAACGCGTGCGTACACGTACGTCAGTCCGGCGCTAGCGCCGCTGATAGAGACGGACGAAACGATGCTTTCGTGGTCGACGCCGCCGCTCGAGAGCGAGGTACGCCTCGTAGGTCCGGTCGAGCTGCTGCTCGACGCGTCGAGCACCGGCGGCGACGTCGCATTCTTGGTCACGCTGCAAGACGTCGCGCCGGACGGTACGGCGACCGACGTGACCATGGGATGGCGCCGGGCGGCGATCTCCGACGACTACACGAAACTTGGCGACGTTCCGGCCGGCGTCATGAGACGCTACACCATAAGGTTGGTAGACAATGCGCGGTGCTTTGCTCCCGGCCATCGCGTGCGGCTCCTGGTGCGCAGCGACGACACCACCGGCCCAGCGCCGATGATGGGCTTCCACCACGCGCAAATCGGCGTCTCGTCTCGGATTAGCATCGCGTCGTCATCGCGTCTGAAAATGTCGGTCGTCCCAACGCGCTCGTCATAGAAGATTTGCAGTCAGCTCTGCTCGAACCGCGTTCCGCGTAGCCACGTGGCGCGCACGGGTATCTGCGCGATCGTTGACGGCTCAACAGCGAGTGGATCCTCGCCCAATTCGACGAGATCGGCTTCTTTACCGAGCTCGATCGACCCGATGCGATCGTCGAGTTGGCATGCGATCGCGCCGTTGATCGTCATCGCTTGGAGCGCGCGCTGCACCGAGACGCGCAAATCCGAACCCAGCGGACTCTGCATCCCGATCGGTAGGCGCATCACCGCCGTTTGAATATAGCGCAACGGTTCGATGTCGGTGGTCGCAAAGTCGGAGTTCATCGACCATGCCATGTCGCGATCGATCGCTTCCTTCGCGTTGTCGATGCCCGTCGCGCGCTCGGCTCCAAGGATGCGAGAATAGAACGGCTCGCCCCAATCGTAGATGTGTCCCTCGGTGAAGGAGACCGCGAGGTTCATGCGTTGCATGGTATCCCACTGTTCCGGCCGAGTTACCGTGCAGTGTTCGACCCGGTTGCGGAAACCCGGTGCTGCGCCGGCGCCGTAGGCGCTCGAGAAAGCGCCGAGCGCGAGATCGATTCCGGCATCGCCGTTTGCGTGGATGGCCGTGCTCCAGCCGTTTTTCTTCGCGAGCGCGACGAGCGCGTTTAACGCCGGCGGTTGCCAATCGAGATCGCCCCGGTCGTTCGGCCGGCCGACATACGGCTGGGTGAGTGCACCGGTGTAGCCCTGCAGCGAACCGTCGGCCCAGAACTTCACGCATGGAACCGAGAACTTGCCGTCCGCGAGGAAGATCGGTTTACCCGGCGAGCGTGTGATGCCGGCGACGAAATCGTCGAAGGTCGCATGTTCCTGAAAATCGGGCATTGCGCTGATGCGCACCGGATTGTTTGCGCGGTTAACCAGCGCGGTGTAGATTGCCCAATCGTCCTGGACGTTGCCGGTGGGCCCGATGCCCGCGTCATGTGCGGTCGTCACGCCGGCCTTGGCCATCACGGCGATCAGATCGCTATACCATCCCGTGATGTTCGCTGTGGTCATTTTGATCGATCCCAGAGTCGCTTTGAGGAACGGCGCCATGGCCGGAGGCTCGTAGATAACGCCGTCGAGCGCGCCGTTCGCGTCCTTCCCGTAACGGCCGCCGCCGGCAACGGCCGGAGATTGCGCGGTCACGCCAATGAGTTGGAACGCTTTGCTGTTGGCGTAACCGATGTGCCCCGAGGGGTTGATCACGAATATCGGTATCTCGGTCGAGACGCCGTCCAAATCGTGAACCGAGAGCTGCCGATACGGCGCCATGACGGAATTGTCAAAACCGAAGGCTCCGTACCATGCGCCGCTCGGTACTTTAGCGAGCCCCGCTCGCAGCGCAGAAACGAACGCGTCGAGCGACGCGCACTGCGGATATCGCTCGACAAGCACGTTCGCCAGGGCGATCTGATAGATGAAATGCATGTGCGGCTCGACGAAACCGGGGAGAACCGTCGCGCCCTTGACGTCAACAACCGCCGTCTTTGGTCCGCGAAACGCCATGACCTCACTCTTAGAACCGATCGCTACGAAACGACCTGCGGCGATCGCGACCGCTTGTGCGGTTCGCTGTCTCGGGGCCATCGTGCGAAATCGGCCGTTGATGAGGATCGTGTCGGCGGGGCCGGCGACCGCGCCGCGTACCGGCAGCGCCGATGCCGCCACCAATCCTCCAACCATCGCGACGAACTCTCCACGCAGCATGCGCGTGGCGCCACGGAGCGCCTCTAAGTATGGGGGCCGGCAATGACAATCCATGAGCAGCCTTTCGTCAAGCGTAGGGAAATGAAGAGCGGTCCTCAGTAATCATTGGCGATCGCGCCTTAGCTCGGATGCAATCGATTGGGGCAACGTTCGCATCGCGGTTTTCAATGAAGCGAGCTCGCCCGCGATCGACGCCAGCCCTTCGCGCAGAGCGGCGATCGAATCGCCGGCATGGATCGACAGAGCGTCCATCGCGGAGCCGACGCCATGCGCGAGCGCAGACAACGCGGCCACCTCGTCAGGCGCGTAGGCTTCTCCGCCGGCGCGCTCGCCTAACAACAGCACGCCCAACAATCTGCCTCGTGCGAGCATCGGAACGGCCAGCGCTCCTTGCATGGACGTGGAGTGATGGTGAGGGTCGAGCGGCCCGTGCCACGCTTTTAGCGCGAGTATCGCGCCGTCATTCTCACCGATGCTGGCAAAAAGGCCGTTTCCGAACGAGCGAGCCACGCTATAGGCTCCAGCGCCGTCGAGAAGGATCGCTCCGCTGCGGGCGTCGGTGTGACGCTCCACCGCCTCGATCGCGCGATCGATGAGTTCGCCGGAGTCCGTGACATAGGCAGCCTCTTGAGAAAAATCGAGAAGAGCTCGCTCGTCTTCCCGTCGCTTTCTAAAAAAGAGCGTTTCGATACACGCGTCCGCACGCTTATGAATGTAGTTGAGCGACAAGCCGAGAGCCAGAGCCAATCCGCCGTTGGCGAT
>DATDIA010000091.1:0-5760 GCA_036521295.1 Candidatus Cybelea sp.
CCCATCATCTTCGCTCCGCCGAGCGTGGCGGTAAGGAGCACCTCTTTGGGCGAGAGCCCCGAGGCGACCATTTCCAGCGCTTCATCGTACAACGACGAGGCGTGCTGCGTACCGATGTTGCCGGCGTCGGTGCCGAGCGCGATGCGGATACCCGCGTCGTGGACACGCTTGAGGTTGCGCATTGCGGCATAGGGCGGCTCCGGCGCACGCATCTCGCGCAGTCGCTTCATTTGGTCTTCCGGGAGAACGCTTTCAACGTCTGGTAGGTTAAAGAGCGTTCCGACGACGTCGGGATTGGCGATGCGGAGATCATTCGCCGTAAGATTCGGCGTCCCATGAAACGTGTCGCGGTAGTTGTCGAGCACGATCAGCGTGGGGCAATAGATCACGTCGCGCGAGCGCAGCAGCCCGAGGAACGCCTCGTCCACGTCGGTATCGAAGACGCTATGCACCAAGATGTCGGTGCCCGACTCAACGGCCAGCCGCGCGGTCTCTAACTCTAAGGCATGGATGGTGACGCGCGCGCCGTGTGCGTGCGCGTACTCGATCGCCGCTTTCGCGACCGGTTGGAACGCGACCGCAGGACGATCCGGCGTGACGATCCACCAAAACTTTACGAAATCGGTACGCGCCGCAAGCTCGCGGTCGATCAGCGCGCGAGCCGCCTCGACGGTGTCCACCTTTACGATCGGCGGGTCGTTATTTAGGTCCAGGACGCTTCGCTCGACGCTCGAGATCAGCGGTCCGGCAGCCATGACGCGCGGCGCTAAGGCGGTTTGTCCCGCTTCGGCGCGGACGTCGTAGTTCCAAAAAGGGCCGCCGACGTCGACGACCGACGTAATGCCCGCTCGCAAATAACGGGCAAACGTGTCATGCAGGTTGGCGCGAACCCACGCGATCTCATCGGCATAGGGGCGCACCGCGCGCAGGTCGATGATGTCGGGCCGCGTGTAGAGGCCACCGGATTGAAAGAAGTGCACGTGGCTGTCGATGAGCCCCGGAATCACATAGCGCGCCGTCGCGGCGATCCGAAAAGCCGACTCCGGCACCGCCACGCTGTGGACCGGCCCTACGGCTTCGATCCGCTGGCCGTCGAGCAGAACGACCGCGTTGGGCAATGGCGTTAGTTCGCTGCCGACCAAGACCGTCGCCCCGACGATCGCCGTGAGATCGCGGCCGCCGTTGAGATTTTGCGCGGTCGGGGCGGCACCGATTGAAGGCATGATCGGCAGCGTCGTCAATGCCGCGAGGCTCCGCAAGAGGTCGGCGCGCGTCATCGAGTCGGAGGACGGCGCATGGAAGAAGCACATCGTTACACCAGCCTCATCTATCACGCTCGCGCGAGCGCGGCGAACTCGCCCTCGCGCGCTAGATCGCTATTGTTATGGGAAGCTGCCTGCGCCCTTCACATGGCCAATTGGAGGGCTCACGTATCCGAAGAGGAGTTACAGTCTTACGAGCGAGTGATTGCGCGAAGTGCGTCGACGTCGGCTCGGATTTCGGCCAGCTCGGGATTGCCGGCAGCAAGAATTCGCTCTTTGATAGCGAGTGCACGTTCGTAAAGGCTCAACGCCTCCGCGAAGCGGCGTTGCGCCTTGCGAAGCGATGCCAACCCGACCAGGGTGGTGGCCACGTGTGCGTGCTCGCTGCCGAGTGCGCGTTCGCGAAGAGACAAAGCGCGCTCAAAGAGCGGCTCGGCTTCGGCGTGGCGGTTCTGGAGAACGTACGCATTCGCAAGGCCGGTGAGACTCTCTGCCAACGACGGGTGACCGGAGCCAAGCACGCGCTCGCGAGCCGCTCGAGCCCGCTCGAAGAGCGGCTCGGCGTCGACGTATCGCCCCAGGGCGACGTAAATGTTTCCGAGATTGTTAAGACTAAACCCAACATCGGGGTGATCGGGCCCGAGCGCTTGTTCCACAATCGAAAGCGCCCGCTCATAGAGCGCTTGTGCCTCTGCGTAGGAGCCTTGATCCTTGTAGACGTTAGCAAGATTGGAGAGACTGCCGGCTACATCGGGATGATCGGGCCCGAGCGCGCGTTCGCGAATCGCCACGACACGCTGGCAGAGCGGTAAGGCTTCGTCGTGCAGGCCGTATTCGTTGAGGATGTTTGCGAGGTTGCCCAGACTGTGCGCAACAAGCGGATGATCTGGCCCAAGCGCGCGCTCACGAATCACCAGCGCGCGTTCGATGAGCCGTTTGGCCTCGGCGTAGTTGCCTTGATTCGAATGAATGATCGCTAAACTATTGAGGCTGCTCGCCACATCGAGATGTTCGGGCCCCAGCGCACTCTCCCGAATTGCCAGCGCGCGCTCGTTGCGAGCCTGGGCCTCCCTGAAGCGGCCTTGATACCAGTGTACGACCGCGAGATCGTTGAGGCAACGCGACACATCCGGATGATTGGGCCCAAAGGCGCGTTCCGTAATCGCCAACGCGCGTTCGCTCAGTGCCTGTGCCTCGGCATAACGCGCTCGCTCCCAAAGGTAGCGCGTCGCTCGGCTGAAAACACGTCCGGCCATTTCAGGTTGCGCGTCGTAGAAATCAGCCCATTCTGCCAAGGCAACGACGTGCGGAACGAGCCGATTGCAAAGCGGGAACTTCGCATATTCGGGTTCGGGAAATGACGCCTCGAGAGCCGACACTGCTCGTGTGACGTACTTGCGGCCTTGCACTTGAGAAGTCGCTGCTCGCAAGATCTGCTGAACCAGCCGGTGCACGCCATACGTGCGTGATGTTGCATCGGATCGAATCAGCGAATAGCGCGCCAGAGGTCGCAGGAGCTCGGTCATCGCCAAATCGTCGGAGTCAGAGAGCGCCTGCGCGATCGGTTCACCTAGGGCCAGCGCGCCTTCGGTGAAGATTTCAAACGCAATGGCATCCGGCGCCAAGAATGCACTGATGTGCAAGACGTCGGCCGCAGCCGGCGACGCGCTTTCCACGCTTTCGAAATTCGCCGCCCAAGTTGCCGCGACGGTGTCGTGCGACACGAGCTCGCGAGCCCGCTCCAACAACGCCGCGCGGCGCTTACGAAACGCGCTCAAGTAATCGGAGAAGCTCGCGCCGCTCTCGGCGATGTAGGCCGCAGCTTGTTCCAGCGCGAGCGGCAGGTTTCCAAGGTCGGCGGTCAGCTCACTCGCGGCGTCGCGTTCGGCGGGCGTGGCGTCGTCGCGGCCTGTTCTTGAGAACAAAAAGCGCACCGCTTCAGCATCGTTCAGGTCGCCGACTTCCAGGGCGCGTGGAATGCCTAACTCCGCAAACACCGACTCGCGCGAGGTGATCAGAACGTCGCCGTTTCCGCTCTGCGGCACGAACCGACGAACTGCCCGACGGTCGTCGGCGTTATCTAGGATTAACAGCCAGTGGTCGTTTACACTCAGCCATTCCAATGCGGCCTGCACGACTTGCTCTTGGTCGTTCGAATCCGCGGCAATCAGACCGAGCGTTTTGGCAATCTCGACAAAACCGGTGGTCAGCCCGCTTACCGTCTCGGCGTTTATCCAGAAAACTCCATCACGATAATCAGGGCGATGCCGCCTCGCGTATTCGATCGCGGTTTGAGTCTTGCCGATTCCTCCGAGTCCACTGAGCGCCGCCCGGTGCCGCTCCACCAACTGCTGACGTAACCGCGCCAGCAGATCCTCGCGCCCCATAAAATAGGGGGTGCGCATCGCATCGGGAACCAGCCAGGGACCTTTGACTCTTTGTCCGCGCAGAGCACCAAAATCATGCGGCAGGCCGGGTGCGACAAGTTGATACACCTGCTCGGGGCGTTCGAGATCTTTCAGCACGTGCTCGCCCAAGGCGACCAACGTCGCCTGTGGAGGTGGGTTCTCGCGGATGAGATCGGCAGCAATGCCGGAGAGCAGGACTTGCCCACCGTGACCGAGCGTCAGAAGCCGTGCCACTCGATTCACCACGGGTCCGAAGTAGTCGCCGTCGCGTTCATCGGCCGTCCCCGTGTTGATAGCCATGCGGACGCGCAGCCCATCAACGGCGGAAAAGTCCGACCGGCCGAGCGCGAGCTGGGCACTGATGGCGGCCGCCGCCGCGGATTCGGGCGTCGAAAACGCCGCGCAGAAAGCATCGCCAATGGTCTTGAACACATATCCGGCGTGCGCGGCCAGCGCTGCGCGCACGAGGCGGTCGTGCAGGCGCAGGGCCTCCTGCATCGCGCCGCGCTCTCGGTCCCAGCGGCGCGTACTTCCTTCGATATCGCTGAATAAGAACGTCACGGTTCCGCTTGGGGGCGCAGCCGTGGTGACGCCCTCGCGTCCAGTCATCCGTATCAGGTCAGGTGAGCTGTAGAGATTTCCCTTCGCGTTACCGGACGGGCGGAGTCGAGAGTCCAGAATTCATTCCTCTTCAAACGCCCAGGATCCCAGAACGACAAGGGCGTCCTCGTTCTCGTCGGTCGTCTTAAGGGCTTTGCGTTTTTTATCCTCATGGGCTCCAGCCTTGCGAAGATTCGTTGCGGGGCCTCGGGGGGGCACGATTTGCGGTTTCCTCTTCTTTTTGGACATTTCTAAAAATCTGCTTCGGTTGCTTCTCTTAGCCTGATACCGAGGGCCGAGCGCGCCGTCCCCATGGGCTTCCGGGCTTCTTCACATAGTTTGCAAAAACGTAATCCCATGGAATGAGGACCAAGAATACTACGGCCACCAGGCATTGAGTTGCCGTGTCGGTAGTATCCGCGTCCATTCGGCGCCCAGACCACAGCGGCAGCGCGACCCTTAGGAGCCAGATTGCCTTCCAGGTGAGTTCGAAAAAAAGTAAAGGCAGCATTTGCAGCGGATATCGCAGACCCAGCAACGCCAGCAGGGACAGCGCTCCCAACATGCACACGACGACCCCGTGCATCAGTTCCCAGGTCTTGGTGCTATTGAGAATCGCCGGCCATATCTCGGACCCAAGGCCCACCACGAGCAGCAGATAGGCTATCCGCAGCAGGTAGAGGCGAAACAAGGATATCTCATTCATCATGAATCCTTCTTTCCAAAACGGTGCTTGTGCGTTACTAGGTATTGCTTTCGCAATGACTTATTCTAGCACGCGCGATCCGTCTTCCAGAGCTTACGAAAGGGCGGAGCAAGCCAACTTCGGACCGCTTCCGCCCAATCGTTCTTTCTACATGCAGGTTCGCCGGAGCGACCCGGCGATTAACCGATGCTCGGTGTCGGTACTCTCTAAATATCGCCGCAGGAGACGTAGTGCGTTAGGTTGGCTGCGCTTTGGTGTACGTTGATCGCATATTTGCCGCTCTTGAGCTGCGCGATCGTGACACCCTTGATGGTCGTGACGGAAACGCCGTTGATGACGCTCGACAGCCCTTTCCAAGGCGCTGGATTCAACTTCGCGCACGTACCCTCGTGAATGTGCGCCGGTTCCGAAGCTCCAGCGGGCTCGTTCTTGAGCTGCAACTTTACTTTGAGGCCGCCCGACGTGTCGTTCAAAAAGGCTTGGCCGTCTTGCTTCGAACCATTTTGGGCGCCGAGGTTGATGGTCATCGCGTGTGCCGACATCGCGTTATTCACGTGGTTCATGGTGTTCGTCGCCGCGACAGCCTGCGCCGAAAAACCCAAGGCGACGACGGGAACGAGGAGCGAACGTCCGAGTTTCATTAAAGTCCTCCAAAAAAGCAGTGCGGTTGGAAGCTTATACCCGTCAGGAAAGCCCGTTACACTCAGGTAAGGAAGCGTTTCTTTACCGTTGAAAGACAGCGGCGATGGTCAAAGCTCTGCTCCTAGACGTTGACGGCACCCTC
>DATDIA010000092.1:0-4018 GCA_036521295.1 Candidatus Cybelea sp.
TCGGTCTTGAAGACCGAGGCCGGCGAGGCCACGATAGAAGAAGCCGCGGCGACGCTCCCGCTCGAGGAGCAGCTCGCCGCGGCCAACGCCCGCGCCGACGAAAACTACGGCAAATTTTTGCTCGCCGTCGCGGATTTCGACAACTACAGGAAGCGAATCCAGCGCGACATCGACTCCATGGTTTCGTCGCGCCGGCGCATGCTGCTGGAGCGTTTGCTTCCGGTGCTCGATAATCTTCAGCGCGCCCTGCAATCCAACGCCGGAGTAGAAAAGCTCCGCGGCGGGCTCGAGCAGACACTCCGCGGGTTCGAAGCCGTCTTGGCGAGCGAAGGCGTGAAGCCCATCGAAGTTCGTGGCGAGCCGTTCGATCCTCGCGTCGCCGAAGCCGTGGGAACGTTGCCCTCCGACGGCGTCGCCGAGGATACCGTCGTCGACGTCACTGAGAAAGGCTACACGCTCGGCGACGACTTACTGCGCCCTGCAAAGGTGATCGTCGCTAAGCATTCCCACGAATGAATTTTAAGGACTATTATGCCATCTTGGGCGTCGCGAAGGACGCGGCCCAGAAAGACATCAAGTCCGCCTATCGCAAGCTCGCGCGCAAGTGGCATCCTGACGCGAATCCGAAAAACACGAAAGAGGCCGAGGAGAAGTTTAAAGAGATTTCCGAGGCTTACGAAGTTTTAGGTGACCCGGAAAAACGTAAGAAGTACGACGTCCTAGGACCGAACTGGCAGCAAGCCGCGCAGCAAGCCGAACAGCAGCGCCGGTATCATACGAACGCCGACGGACAAGAGTTCGAGTTCGATCTCGGCAACGCCGGCGGCCCCAGCGGATTCTCCGATTTCTTCGACATGTTTTTCTCGGACGTCGGACGCGGCCAGACTGCGCAAGGCCCGGGACGCGCACGGCGCGGACAAGACCTCGAGACGACCATCGAGCTCGGACTGCGCGACGTCTACGCCGGCGGAACGAAATCGATCTCGCTGCAAATCGAGGACATTTGCCCACGATGCCACGGCACCGGCACGGTAGGGGGTCGCCTCTGTCCGCAATGTCATGGCACCGGGCGGATTCTCGTCAACAAGCGGTTCGAAGTTACGATTCCCAAAGGCATCGGAGAGGGCCAGCGCATTCGGCTCGCCGGTCAGGGAGGAGCCGGAATCAACGGCGGGCCTAACGGCGATCTGCATCTCATCGTGAGGCTCGAAGAGGATCCAACGTATAAGCGCAAGGGCGACGATCTTTACGTCGACCTGCCGGTAAGCATCTACGATCTCGTCCTGGGCGGCGAAGTGAACGTTCCCACCCTGAGCGGTGAAGTCGCAATGACGATTCCCGCCGGCACTCAGAACAACCGCCTGCTCCGCCTCTCCGGGCGCGGGATGCCGCACGTTAAAGCGAAGGGCAACGGCGACGAATACGTTCGCCTGATCGGCCAGCTCCCGCAGAAATTATCGGATCAAGAGAAGAAATTGTACAAAGAGCTTGCCGCACTAAGGAACGGACAAAACTCATAACCACGGCAACTCCCCACCTCGTCGAGCGGTTTACCGAAGAGCCACCACCACTCACCATATTAGGAGAAACCTGTGATCAAAGAGATTGCGTTTACGGCGTACCCGGCCAAAGACGTTGCCGGCCTGCGCAAGTGGTACGAAGAGAAACTCGGCCTGAAGTTTAGCGGACCGTTTGAAGAAGAGGGCGTAGAAAAGTACAATGAGGCCAAAATAGGCGACGGATACTTTAGCGTGATGACTCACGAGTGGATCGAACGGGATCCCGGTAGCGCCTCGGGAGTCGTCTTCGAGGTCGATAATATCGATAATATGATCGCCGATCTGCGCGGTAAAGGCATCGAGATCGACGATCCATACTCGACGCCCGTCTGCAAGATCGCCTCGTTCGACGACCCGGAGGGTAACAAAGTCTCCCTGCATCAAGTCACGGTGCCGCATTAAGGAGCCTAAATGATGGCCGGGCACGGGCTGATGTGGTCGAACATCTATCAGCCCGATAAACCGAGAGTGAATAGGCGCGTCGATTGGAAGCGAATGGGCGCGCTCTTCGCACCGTATTGGCGCGAGCAGGCAACGGTGCTTGCCTGCATCGTCGCCGTCTCGGCTCTGGGGCTCGTGCCCGGCTTCATCATCGCGCACATCATCGACGCCGTTATCCCACGCCATAATCTAAGTGCGCTCGCGATCGACGTCGGAGTCATTCTATGTTCGGCGCTTGTTGCCGCCGGAATCGGCGTATTGCAAGGATACCTCAACTCCGTTGTCGGCGAAGGCATCATGCGCGACATTCGCACCAGCCTGGTCGCGCATCTCCATCGCATGCCTCTGCACTTCTTCACCGGCACAAAAACCGGTGAGATCATGAATCGCGTGAGCAACGACGTCGACAACATCGACAACGTGGTGACCGGCACGCTCACTTCCATCGTGACAAATTTCGTTTTGATCGCGACCACCGCGATCGCAATGTTCGTTTGGAACTGGCGGCTGGCGCTGATCTCCGTGGCGATCGTTCCGTTGATGGTCTTTCCGCTGGGCCCCGTCGGGCGCCGCATGTATCAAATCCGAAAGAAAACGCGCGAGAAGCGCGACGAGATCGAATCGATCACCCAAGAGACACTATCGATCTCCGGAATTACGCTCATCAAGTCCTTCGCCCGCGAAGCCTACGAGCGTTCGCGGTTTTATCAAGTCGGAACCCGGCTGATGCAGTTGGAGATCGATCTCGCAATGGTTGGCCGATGGTTCCTGGCTTCGGTTACGGCGATGGTGGTCGTCGGACCGGCACTGGTTTGGTTCGGCGGCGGATGGCTGGCGATCGCGGCGGGTCTGCAAGTCGGCGTGATCGTCGCGTTCGTTTCGTTCATACAGGGCCGGCTCTATGGCCCCGCCGCGTCGCTAGCTGGCATTCAAGTGCAAATCGTCAGCGCACTTGCGGTCTTCGAGCGTATCTTCGAGTATCTCGACATGACGCCGGAGGAATACGATCCGCCGCGAGCGATCGCGCTCACCGAGGTGGCAGGCGACATCGCGTTCGAAAAGGTCGTCTTCTCCTACGAGGGTTCGCGCGACGTGCTCGACGGCATCTCTTTCCACGTGCGGCCCGGCGAAGTCGCAGCCTTCGTCGGCCCCTCGGGCGCGGGCAAGACTACGATTACTCAGCTCGTGCCGCGGTTTTACGATCCGCAGAGCGGCCGCGTCCTCGTCGACGGCCACGACTTGCGCGACGTCACGCTCGATTCGCTGCGCCGCCACATCGGGATCGTCACGCAAGAGACCTACCTCTTCCACGACACCGTCGCCAACAATCTTCGCTACGGCAAGCCCGATGCGACCGACTCCGAACTCGAAGCCGCGGCTCGCGCCGCCAACATCGCGGAGTTCATAGCAGCGCTCCCCGACCGCTATGAAACCGTCGTCGGCGAGCGCGGACACAAGCTCTCAGGCGGCGAGCGCCAGCGCTTGGCGATCGCGCGGGTGCTCCTCAAAGATCCGCGCATTCTCATTCTTGACGAGGCAACCAGCTCGCTCGACTACGAAAATGAAGCCGCCATTCAAAGGGCTTTGGAAGTCGTCATGCGCGGGCGCACGAGCCTCGTGATCGCGCACCGGCTCTCGACGATTTTGGCCGCCGACGTCATCTTCGTCATCGACGACGGCCGTATCGTAGAATCGGGCCGCCACGCAACGTTACTGGCCCGTGGCGGCCTTTATTCACGGCTCTATCGGACGCAGTTCCGCGATCTTTCAGCGTAACGGCTTCGGCTTGGCTCCTGACGTCTATTTGGCGTATTGGATGCCGAGGTTGACCTGTTGAATCGCTTGCCGTACTAAGTTGATCGCGTTGGCACGGTAGCCGCCCTTATTAGCCGTTGCCGCCTCGAGTTCGTTGAGGGCGGAGTTCAAGTAGCCGCGGGCATTGACCATGTGCGGCTGAGCGGCCAGCGTCACGCCCGCGCCGAGCGCCGCGAAAAAGAGCGCGAAGACCAAAGCAAGAG
>DATDIA010000093.1:0-5175 GCA_036521295.1 Candidatus Cybelea sp.
CGCATTTACCGGTCAGGGCATCGTCTCGGAAGTTTTCAACATGCAGTCCCTGCCGGGGTACGAAACCGGCGGCACCATTCATCTCATTGCCAACAACCAAATCGGCTTTACGACCGATCCGTCCGATGCGCGCTCGACGCGGTATGCTTCGGACTTGGCGAAGGGCTTCGACGTGCCTATCGTGCACGTCAACGCCGACGACGTCGACGCGTGCATTGCCGCCGTGCACCTCGCGATCGATTTTCGGCGCGCCTTCGGCCGCGATGCGCTCATCGATCTCATCGGTTACCGGCGTTTCGGCCATAACGAGCAAGACGAGCCGGCCTACACTCAGCCTCAGATGGCCGACCGGATCAAGAGTCATCCGACCGTGCGAGAACTCTTCGCGAATAAGCTGGTGAATCAAGGAGTCCTTTCGGCGGATCGCGCTCGAGCGATGGTCGAAGAAGCGACGCAGCGCCTCCAAGAGGCACGCCATGCGGTCAAAGATGCCCTCGCGTCGCATATTCACGGCCGCAAGATGTCCGGCAGCAACACCTTCGGCGGAACGGTGTTGCCTTCGATGAACCGTGCCACGCTCGTCGCATGGAGCGAGGCGTTGACCGCCGTGCCGCCCGGCTTCACGCTGAACCGCAAGCTTCGCAATCAATTTGAGCGGCGCAGCGCCACGATCGCCGAGAAGGGCACCGTCGATTGGGGAGCCGCGGAGGCGCTCGCTTTCGCGTCGCTGCTGACGGCCGGGACGCCGATTCGCCTAACCGGTCAGGATACTGAGCGCGGCACCTTTAGTCATCGCCACGCGGTCTTCCACGATCCCGTTGCAAGAGCGATTTGGATTCCGCTCCAACATCTTTCGGAGCGGCAAGCCTCCTTCGAGATCCGCAACAGCCCGCTCTCGGAATACGCTTGCGTGGGGTTCGAGTACGGCTATTCGACCCAGCAGCCGGAAGCGCTGGTTTTATGGGAAGCGCAGTACGGCGATTTCTTCAACGGCGCCGAGATCGTGGTCGATCAGTTCATCGCGGCGGGCCAAGCGAAGTGGGGAGAAACCTCGCGTCTCACGCTGCTCCTCCCCCATGGCTACGAAGGCGGAGGCCCGGAACATTCGAGCGCGCGTCCCGAGCGTTTTCTTCAGCTCGTCGCCGAAGGAAACTTGCGCGTCGCCTCTCCCTCGGTCGCCGATAACTACTATCACCTGTTGCGGCTGCAGGCGCGCTCGCCAATTGCGGTGCCGCTGGTTATCCTCACACCGAAATCGCTCTTGCGTGCCGAGAGCGCAGCCGGAACGCTCGATGCAATGGCCGGCGGCAGTTTCGCTCCAGTGATCGACGATCCGCGCGCACTCGATCGTGAGAAGGTCGAGCGTCTGATCCTTTGCAGCGGGAAGATCTACCACGATCTTGTTGCGCATGCCGCATATCGCGCGCTGGAGCGGACCGCGATCGCTCGCATCGAGCTGCTGGCGCCATTACCGGCTGCCGAAATCAACGGGCTTATCGGCGGCTACCCGCAGCTTAAAAAGATCTTGTGGGTGCAAGAAGAGCCGAAAAATATGGGAGCGCGCGCCTTCGTGCGCCGCAGGCTTCTCGAAGGAAAACGCGACGGTTTCGACATCGAATACATTGGACGCGGTTACCGCGCGAGCCCCAGCGAAGGGTATGCAGGTCAGCACGCCGTCGAGCAGGAGCGCATCCTGACAACCGCGCTCGCCGAATAGCGCCGTCGTCAAGCTAAGGCAGGTTCGGCTCCTCGAACATCGCTTCGAGCAGCTCGTCGATCTCCGTTGCGTCGATGAGTAGCGCGCGAGTATGTGGACCGACGAAGCCCCGGCGAACCATCGAGTCGAAGAGCGCCAGCAATGCATCGTAGTAGCCGCGATAGTTGAGCAGCCCAATAGGTTTGTCGTGAATCCGAAGTTGTCGCCAGCTCAGAACCTCGCAGAGCTCATCCATCGTGCCGAAACCACCGGGCAGAGCGACGAATGCATCGCTGAGATCGTCCATCATGGCCTTTCGCTCGTGCATGGTCTTGACGACGTGGAGCTGCGTCAAGCCTTCGTGGGCCATTTCGGTACGCGCGAGTGCGTGAGGAATCACGCCGATGACTTCGCCGCCGCATGCCAAAGCGGCGTCGGCGACAATCTTCATCAAGCCGACGCCACCGCCCCCGTAGACGACGCCGAAGCCGGCCGCGACGATCGCGTCGGCGGCGTCGCGCGCCATCCGGGCGTACGAGTCATCGTTTCCGACGTGAGAGCCGCAGAAGACGCAGATCCGCTTCATCGCTCGACGCGCTTGGTCACTTCGTTATGCGGTGCCTGCCGATGAAGGTCTGGCTCTGGAGTTTGGCCGAATTCGTCGTGCTCGCCGCGCTCGCGATCGTGCGTGCAAAGCTGTGGACCTACGGCTCGGACACGGGCACGTTCGCACAAATTGTCGCCGACGCGTTTGGCGGCATGCGCAACGGTGTCGAGGCGGGCTCGCACTTCCGCTACCACTGGTCGCCCTCGCTTGCGCTTCTCTGGCCGCTGGTCGCGACAACCCGTAGCGCGCTCCCGTTGCAACTCGTCCAAGCCGCTGCCACGGCGGCCTGCGCGCCGCTGGTTGCAACGCTTGCGCGGCCATACGTAGGAGAGAGACTCGCGCGTGCACTTGGGGTGTTAACGCTGATCTATCCGCCGTTGCTTGCGCTGGGCTTCGACGAGTTTCACGAACTGGGGCTCTTCACGCCGCTCGTGCTCTCGCTCGTTATTTGTGCGGATCGTCGTTGGTGGATCGGTTTTGGAATCTGCGCGATTTTGGCGATCGGTTTGCGCGAGGATGCCGCATTGACGCTCGTCTTCTTCGGCGCAGTCTTGATCGCAATCGCTCTGCGTCGCCAACGGCACGGCCGAGGACTGCTCGAGGGTTTCGTCGTCGCACCGCGCGAGCTTGCCATCGCGGGAGGATCGCTCGCATTCGCCGCCGCGGCGGCGTTGGTAACCTACTACGCGATTATCACGCCTCGCCTGGGCGGCTGGATCCCGAGTCACTTTTATTCCTATTCGTTTGCGGACGGGCCGCTCGCGCTTCTTGTTTCGCCGTTCATCCATCCGCTGCGGTTCGCGCGAGCGATCTTCACTTTAGGACGATTAACCTACGTTCTTGAAGCGTTGGTGCCGCTTGCCTTTCTGCCGCTTCGCTCCTGGTGGTCGCTGCTTGCGCTCCCGGGGGGCGCGATCGTTTTGCTTGCCAACTCAGGATACGTCTGGCGGATGGGCGACCACTACGCCGCACTCTGGATCGCATGGCTGCTCGTCGCGACCGTGATGGGGGTAGCGTCGCTCGAGCAGCGCGCGAACGCGCGCGTTGCAAGGCGGTGGACCGCTCTGGGGACGGCGCTCTGCGTCGTATTCTTGATCGCCTTCGACCCGTTGCATCCGCTGCATTATCTTCATTCTTATTACCAAGACCTGGCCGATGCTCGCCGCGCGATTGGGTGCGTGCCGAAGAGCGCCTCGCTTTCGACCTACGACGAATGGTTCTCCGCGGTGGCCGCGCAACGGCCCCGTGCCACGATCGATCGCACGAGCGGCGTCGATTATCTCGTTTATGCCGACGATTTTCCCGGCGCAGCATTTCAACAGCACCTACGGCCCGCGCTGGCGGCCGAAATCGCGCAAGGCAATTATCGCATCGTCTGCCGTTTTGGCCAGGTCGTGACGTATGAGGCGGTCGATGCACGATAAGCTTCCGGGCCCGAATCGCTGGGAGACTCTGCGCGGTCTTTTGCCGGTGCCGTTCCGGCGCTTTCCGCATTTTCTTTCGGCGATGACGGGGCGCTACGGCAACGTGGTCGCGTTCTCGCTACCATGGCGTTCGTACGTCTTCATCAACGAGCCGGCGCTCATCAAGGACATCTTGGTTACGCAGCAGCGCGCCTTTTCGAAATCGTTTGGCGGCCGCGCGCTGCGGCTGTTGCTTGGCGAAGGACTGCTAACGAGTGAGGATCCGCTCCATCGTCAGATGCGCCGCATCGTGCAGCCGGCGTTTCATCGCGAACGCCTTGCGGAGTACGTCGGAGTTATGGAGCGCGACGCAAGCGAGTTTGTCGACCGTCTTGCGCCGGGCAAAGCCTTCGATGCGCATGCAGCGATGACCGAACTCACGCTGCGCATCACGACGGAAACGCTTTTTGGCAGCGACGAGAGCGCTTCGGCGAGCGTGGTCGCCGAGGCGCTGCGGCTCATGATGAACGAGTTCCCTTCGATGTTGACGCCGTTGGGCGCACTTCGGCAACGTCTTCCCCTGGGCAGCACGCGGCGATTTTGGCGCGCCCGGCAGATGCTCGACGAAATCATTTATGGGCTCATCGCTCGACGGCGGCACGACCGAACGGACCGCGCCGACGCGCTCTCGATGCTCCTCGCAGCCCACGACGGCGAAACCGGCTACTCCCCGTCGGACGAACAGATCCGCGACGAGATCATGACGCTCTTCATGGCGGGGCACGAAACCACCGCCAATGCATTGACGTGGGCGCTCTTTCTCCTGGCGCAGCACGGCGAGGTCGACGCCCGCGTCGAGGCGGCCGCACGCGCCGGCGACCGCGAGTATCTGGTACGCGTCGTGAAGGAAGTGTTGCGTTTGTATCCACCCGCCTGGATCATCGGTCGCGAATCGCTGGAGGACGTCACGTTGATCGACGGCAGCTTCATTCCGGCGAAAACGACCGTCTTTATGGCGCCGCTCCTCTTACATCGTCGCCCGGACAACTTTGCGGATCCTCAAGCGTTCGATCCGGATCGTTGGCTAGGGCCCGATCCCCCGCCGTTTTCGTACGTCCCGTTTGGCGGCGGTGCGCGCCGCTGCATCGGCGAGGATTTCGCCTTGCGCGAGGCGACGATCGTGTTGGAAACGCTTCTCCGTCATTTCCGCTTTACGCTCGTTCCGGGCGCCGCGGTCGGCATCGCGCCGCTGGTCACGCTGCGGCCGGCAGGTCCGGTGATGATGCGCGCGGTCGGCCGCTCGTAAATGCTACGAGCAGCTGCGAACGCCTTTCGGTTCCTCGTTGCGGTTTTTCAGGGTTTGCGTCCAGCAATCGCCCGTGAGCGAACAATAGCAGAGCGCCACATTCAAGCGCTCGAACTGAGGTCGAAACTCTTTTATCAGGACGGCGCCATTCATGCGGACGACC
>DATDIA010000094.1:0-11419 GCA_036521295.1 Candidatus Cybelea sp.
TAGAGGTCGCCGGGTCTCGTCGCCGCGCCATTGACCGTCGCATGCGCCAACTGCTGCGCGATATTCCAATACATGTCGCGAAAGGACGTCTGCGAGATCGTTTTGGGCGGGATGGCGCGTTCGCGCATTAATGCGGTTTGCAGATCGACGGCAAGCTCGATCTCATATGCCCTCGCTTCGCCGCCGCGCAAGTAGCGTAATGGTTGGGGCTCTTGACGAGGCCCCTCGACGCGGAATGGTTCGAGCGCCTGGAGCGTGACGATCCAGGGCGAGATGGTTGTCGCGAACGATTTGCCGAGGAACGGCCCGAGCGGCTGATATTCCCACGCCTGGATATCGCGCGCGCTCCAGTCGTTGACGAGAACGAGTCCGAATATATGCTCGGCCGCGTCGTCCACTTCGATCGGCGTTCCTAGTTGGTTGCCTGGCCCAACGACAAAGCCCATCTCCAGCTCAAGGTCGAGGCGGCGAGTCGGTCCGAACTCGGGTGCGGACGCATCGGGCAGCTTACGCTGTCCACGCGGGCGCCGTATCCGCGTGCCGTCGACGACGATGCTGCCCGTGCGTCCGTGATAGCCGACTGGAATCCAGCGCCAGTTCGGAAGCAGCGCTTCGGCATTCGGGCGAAAAAGGCGTCCGAGATTTGTTGCATGCTCGATTGACGAATAGAAGTCGACATAGTCGCCGACGTCCATCGGCACGCGCATCTTGACGGCTCCCTGGTCGAACAAGAAATTCTCTGCGCCTGCTTCGCGCAAACTCCGATCTCCGTCGGCGCGCAACAGCAATGACAAACGTTCGCGCACCGGCTTCCAGACGGAGCATCCCGCCGCAAGCAGCGGATTGAGCCGCGTTGCTTGCAGCAGTTTGCGCTCGCAGCAATCGTCGAAAAAGCCCGCCTCGGCGATTGCGCGGCAATCGAGAACGTGATCGCCGATTGCAACGCCGATGCGCGGTGCTCCATCCCCTGGTTCGAAGACGCCAAAAGGCAAGTTTTGTATTGGGAAATCGCTCTGTTCAGCGACTGGTATCCACGATTTTAGGCGCGCGTCGGTCGTGCTCGCCGGCGCAATCATTGCGGTGGGAGCAATCCGAGCGCGGTGAGATCCTCGACCGGCTCGTCAAAACTGCAGCTGCCGTAGCCGAGAAATGCCTGCCGCCGCGTCCGCGTCAGCTCGACGAGGTCGATTCGCTCGCTCCGCCACGAAAGCGATTGGTCATCAAAAACAAAGGCGCTTGGTTCTTCTTCAGCGACGACCCGGCACAGCATTTCCCGCGTGGCTCGGGGAGCAAGCGCCGCGGCGGCGAGGATGTTGAGAAAGCCGTGCATGGTAAAGCCGGTGCGCTCATCTCGACGACGCACGGGATGGTGCAATCCCGCCGTTGCTTTAAAGGGTACTTTGGCGTCCTGCGCTGCGGCGATGAATTCCGCGACCTCGTCCACGCTGGGAAAAGCCTCCGCCGTTACGCCGCCGCAGCGCAGCTTGGCGCCCAGTCCCATGCGGCCCAGAGCCGCAATCGTGTCCGATAACGCGGCGCGCCAGGCCTCCGAGCGTGGGATTTCAACAAATACGGGCAAGTCGCGTAGACCCGCAACGACAATGTCTACTTCGAGCTCGCCGGTGACATCCAGAATCTCGTCGGATGAAAGGCTCTTGCGAAACGGCGAGACGCTCTGAGCCAGCGGGATCTCCACCGCCTCGATTCGCGCGCCGTTTTTCCGCAGCGCTCCCAGCCGGTTAAGCATATCGACCTCACCCTCAGCGATGACCGAGAACGGTCCTGCGAAACCGTCGGGGGAGGCAATCAGCAATGACGCCGAGATGATGAATCGTCCGAGCATCCACGCATGCGGCCCGAGGCTCGCCGTTTGGTACTGGATTCGTGCCTGCTCCAACGGAAGTCTGGCGGGAGGAAAGAGACCCGCGTAGTCGATGAGCGCGCCGAAGGCCGCGCGCACCGAGCCGAGCAACGCTGTGGATGCGGTCATGGAGTCCTGCTTCGACAGGGCCGGCGGAGAGGCTTCGCCAAGTCCGTGCGCCATGAGTACGGCGACCGAGGCTCGCAGTAATCCGCTAGCGCAGATCGACTGGGACCACATCGAGTTCTATGTTGGAAATGCCAAACAGGCGGCACACTATTACATGTCGTGCTTTGGCTTCGACCAGATCGCTTATGCCGGGCCGGAGACCGGCGTCCGCGACCGCGTGAGTTATTTGCTCGGGCAGAAGAAGCTGCGCTTCGTTCTCACCGCAAGCCTAGTGCCCGACGGGGAAATCGCTCGGCACGTGATGCTCCATGGAGACGGCATCAAGGACGTTGCCATACTCGTGGGCGATGCCAACGCGGCTTTCGACATGGCCCTCCGGGGCGGCGCGCGGGCCGTCCGCGAGCCGACGGTCCTCGAGGACGCGAGCGGGCGCCTGATTAAGGCGACGATCGCGACCTACGGCGAGACCGTTCACACTTTCGTTCAACGCGACGGTTACGCTGGGCTCTTCGCTCCCGGTTTCGTCGAGGCGCGTAAGACGATCGCGCATGCCGCCAAACCGGGTTTGGAGTTCATCGACCACTGCGTTGGAAACGTCGGCTGGGGCGAGATGGACGCGTGGGGCGATTTTTACGGCCGCGTCTTCGGCTTTTCGCAGCTGGTTTCGTTCGACGACAAAGACATCTCGACAGAGTACACCGCCCTGCGTTCCAAAGTCATGACGGATCCGCGTCACCGCGTGAAGTTTCCGATCAATGAGCCCGCGCAGGGCAAGAAGAAATCGCAGATCGAGGAGTATCTGGAGTTCTATCGTGGCGCCGGCGTCCAGCATATGGCGATCAGGACCGAAGACATTGCGCGCACGGTTCGAGCCCTGAAAAAGAATGGCGTCGAGTTTCTCGACACGCCGGACTCGTACTACGACATCCTCGAAGAGCGCGTTGGGAAGATCGACGAAACAATGGAGACTTTGCGCGAGCTGCGCATCCTCGTCGATCGCGACGATATGGGATACATGCTCCAGATATTTACCAAACCGCTGCAGGATCGGCCGACCGTCTTCTTCGAGATCATTCAGCGCAAAGGGAGCCTGTCGTTCGGCAAAGGCAACTTCAAGGCGCTCTTCGTTTCGATCGAGCGCGAACAAGAAAAGCGAGGAACGCTGTAGTTACCGGGACCGCGCTGGATCGCGCCTACTTGGTGGATTGGTATCGGCGCAATCGTGCACGAACGGCGGCGGTTTTCGCGCTCGTCGATGACGCGGCATTCCACGATCGCCCCATTCCGCTGCGCCACCCATTCGTCTTTTACGAAGGACATATCCCGGCATTCAGCTTTCTGACGCTCAACGAACGCGGGCTCGGCGAGCAGCCGATTGACCTCGGCCTCGAACGTATCTTCGAGCGCGGGATCGATCCGGCGAACCTCGACCACGCACGACGGCACGACCGAGCCGACTGGCCCGATCGCCGAACCATCGCCGACTTTGCCTCGCGCTGTGACCTGCACATCGAGCGAGCGCTCGAGTCGGCACCGATCGAAGACGCCCGTACGCCGCGGCTCGTTCGCGCGCAAGCGGCATACACTATCCTCGAGCACGAAGCGATGCATCAGGAGACGCTGATGTACATCATTCATCAGCTCCCGTTCGACCGAAAGCAGCGCAAAGCGTTCCAGCACGAAGACCATGCAGTGCGGGGCGGCGAGATGCGTAGCGTCGCGGCAGGCATCGCAACGCTCGGAGTCGATCCCGAAGAGATCCAATTCGGCTGGGACAACGAGTTCCGCCGTACTGAGGTTGAGGTTGACGGATTCGACGTCGCAACGTATCCGGTAACCAACGGCGACTGGTTGCGCTTTGTCGCGGACGGCGGTGCCGTGCCACTCTTCTGGAAGAACCGCGACGGCGCGTGGCTCCTGCGCTTGCAGTTCGAACAGATCCCTTTGCCGCAATCCTGGCCCGTCTACGTGACGCATCAACAGGCCGAAGCCTATGCGCGCTGGAGCGGCATGCGCTTGCCGACCGAGGCGGAATACCATCGGGCGGCATTTGGAACGGCTGCGGGCGAGGAACGCGCATTCCCCTGGGGCGACGCAGCGCCGGCGATTGCGCATGGGAATTTCGGCTTCGAGCGGTTCGACCCCGAGCCGGTCGACGCGCATCCGGCCGGTGCGAGTGCATGGGGCATAGCCGATCTGATCGGCAATGGCTGGGAATGGACGGCAACGCCGTTCGAGCCGTTCCCCGGCTTCGAGCCGATGGCATCGTACCCGCAGTACTCCGCGGACTTCTTCGACGGAAAGCACTACGTAATGAAGGGAGCTTCGCCGGTCACTCCGCGAGAATTGATTCGCGGGTCGTTCCGAAATTGGTTTTACGACGACTATCCGTACATGTACGCAAAGTTCCGCTGTGTCGCCGCCTAGCCCATACAGTACAGGACGCTCATGCAAAAGACGCCCGTGACGGTTGCGTACGGCGATGGCATCGGACCCGAAATCATGACGGCGACGCTGCGCATCCTCGAATCTGCCGGCGCCCGTCTCGCGCTCGAGCGCATCGAGATCGGTGAATCAATCTATAACAAGGGCCTCAGCAACGGAATCGAGCCCGCCTCGTGGGAGTCGCTCCGTCGGACGAGAGTCTTTCTCAAAGCACCGATCACCACGCCGCAAGGCGGCGGCTTCAAGAGTCTGAACGTCACCGTGCGCAAGACGCTTGGGATGTATGCCAACGTTCGACCGTGCATGTCGCTTCATCCCTACGTCGCTACCAAACATCCCCACATGGACATCGTCATCGTACGCGAAAATGAGGAAGACGTCTACGGCGGCATCGAGCACCGCCAGACGAACCAAGTCGCGCAGTGTCTTAAGCTAATCTCGAGGCCCGGCAGCAAGCGGATCATCCGCTACGCGTTCGAGTACGCCCACGCGAACAAGCGCAAAAAAGTGACGTGCTTCACCAAAGACAACATCATGAAGATCACCGACGGCCTCTTCCATCGAACCTTCACCGAGATCGCGGCGGAGTATCCGGAAATCGAGAACGAGCACTGGATCGTGGACATCGGAGCAGCGAAGATGGCCGACACGCCTGAGGCCTTCGACGTGATCGTGATGCCGAATCTGTATGGGGACGTGCTCTCGGACGTCGCCGCTCAGATCACCGGATCGGTCGGTCTAGCTGGCTCGGCCAACATCGGGGACCATTGCTCGATGTTCGAGGCAATCCACGGATCCGCGCCACGCCGAGCCGGCCAAAATCTTGCAAATCCGTCGGGACTGCTGCACGGAGCGATCCTCATGCTCGTCCACATCGGTCAAGCCGACGTTGGCGAGCGCGTTCATAACGCGTGGCTAAGCACGATCGAGGACGGCATTCACACCTACGACATCTACAAGGAGGGCACGTCGCGCGAAAGGGTGGGGACAAAAGAGTTTGCCGACGCGGTGGTCGCGCGACTTGGACGACGACCCGAACATCTCAAGCCGGTCGAGTACGACTCAGAGGCGCAGATGAACCTAGCGATTCGGCCTGCCGGCAAGCCGCCGATGAAGCTACGCGCCGGCGTCGACCTCTTCGTCGACCGTCGCGACGGCAACCCCGATCAGATTGCCGGTGTGATGCAGCAACTTAACGTTGCGGGCGTGAAGCTGACGACGATCAGCAATCGGGGAACCAAGGTTTGGCCGGCAGGGAATCCCGATACGTATTGGAGCGACCACTGGTGCTGCCGCTTCGAAGCCGACGGCGAGCTCTTCACGGCGCACCATATCGTCAAGCTGCTCGCGGCCGCCGATCAGGCCGGCTTCGATGTTATCAAGACCGAAGGACTCTACACGTTCAACGGCGAGCGCGGCTACTCGCTCGCCCAAGGAGAATAGGCGCCACTACTTTTTCTAATCGAGAGCAAGATGAAAATCGTTAGCCTGTTGCCGAGCGCGACGGAGATTCTCTTCGCGATAGGCGCGGGCGAAGAGGTCGTCGGCGTGACGCACGAATGCGATTATCCCGCCGAGGCATTACGACTCCCGAAAGTCACCGCTTCTGCTTCGGTGCCATTGACCGACCCCGGCGCGATTGACCGGCACGTGCGCGACGCAATCCACGCAGGATCGAGCCTCTACCAGCTCGACACCGCGCTGCTCGCTCACCTCGAACCAGATCTCATCGTCACGCAAGAGCTTTGCGCCGTCTGTGCCGTCTCGTACGAAATCGTCGCTGTCGCCGGCAAACGGTTGCAATCAGATCCGCGGATTATTTCGCTGGAGCCGGCTTCGCTAGGGGACGTCTTTGAGAATATTTCGCTTCTTGGTGAGATCTCCAAACATGCGCGAGGAGCTCGTGACGTCGTTGCCCATCTCGAGTCGCGCGTTACGGCATTGAGGGGCCGCTCCGCTCGACGGAAATACCGTCCACGTACGCTTGTGCTGGAGTGGACCGATCCGCCGATGAGCGCCGGTCATTGGATTCCCGAACTCATTGAGTTTGCCGGCGGCATGCCGGTTTTGGCCAATCCCGGCGCAAACTCGCAGCGGCTCGAGTGGACCACGATCGCGGCAACCGAACCGGAGGCCGTCATTATTACGCCTTGCGGCTTCGATCTCGAGAAGACCCGGCGAGCGGTCGACGAGCTGGATGGAATAGAATATTGGAGATCGCTGCCCGCGCGGCGCAGTGGACGCGTTCTGGCGCTCGACGGCAATGCGTATCTGAGCCGGCCGGGTCCGCGGTTGGTCGATTCAACTGAGATCGTCGAGCAGTGGTATACTAGCGGCGCGGAGTACGCTGGATGACCGCCCCTTCGACACGCTCGGAGGGGAGGAAAGTCCGGGCTTCATACGGGCAGGGTGCAGGATAACGTCCTGTCGGGGCGACTCGAAGGAAAGTGCCACAGAAACATACCGCCGCAAGCATTTGCGGTAAGGGTGAAATCGCGAGGTAAGAGCTCGCGGAGCGCTGCGGAGACGCAGGCTCGGGCAAACCCCACCTGAAGCAAGACGCTCGATCGATGGAGGGCCCGTTCCCAACGAGCTAAGTCGCATCGAGGCGGTCGGTAACGATCGCCCCAGAGAGATGGTCATCGCCCACATCGTGGGAACAGAATCCGGCTTACAGGCGTACTCCGCCTTCGTGCGCCTTAAACGCAACCAGTGGGTCTAACCACGCGTTGTAGCGAAGGAATGCAACCGATGAGCAAGCAGCACTTCACGCCGGAGATGACCGTCGACGAGGCGTTCAAGCTCCACGCCGGCGCCCGCCGCGTTTTCGCGCGTTTCCATTTGGGCGGTTGCTCGAACTGCGCGATCAGTGAGTCCCACACGATCGGCGCGATTAGCGTCGACTACGGTATTCCGTTGCCGATGCTGCTGGAAAATCTTAATGCGCTATTCGATCAAGGAACGCTCGCCATCGGAGATCGCGTGCGCATTCCCGACGAGATTCGCTCGAAGATTCCCCAGCTTGCCAACGTTCCCGAGGTGGGAGAGATCACCGGTGCCGACGGCGGAGCCTATACCGCAGACTTCGGGGACGTGCGCCTTCAGGGACTCGCCGAGGACTTTATCGTGGCCGAACCGTCCTTCGACTCCGCTCGCTGACGCTCGCTTCGCTCAGGATGACATTGTTGGCTTCCTGGAGCTAAAGGGGTTTGCGCGCGCTAAAGCCCTCGTCGATTCCGTGCCAGTAGGCAACTTCGGGCTCTCCGAGTTTCCAGCAAAGATAGATCGGCTCGTCCTGGAGCATCGACGGAAAGTCGACGAGCCCTAGATCGATATCCTTCACGACGCAGCCGAACGATTCGATCCGGTAGATCAACCTGCCGATCTCGTGCTTGAGCTCACCGAAACGAGGCGCCGGCAACGCCGAGCGCGCGGCGGCCAGCCGCGGCCGGCGCGGAGGCGTGTGATGCAGCGCCGGATCGGCCTCGAGCAGTTTAATAGCGAGCTCGCGGCGTCGCTTGAGGAGCTCCTCCATGAGCGGCACCAGCTTTAAAATGAGGGCGTTGGCGCGTTCGGGCGAAAATAGCTTCATATGAGTTCGCTGCGCATCGTCTTTGTGACGGGCCTCTCCGGTGCGGGCTTGAGCCAGGCAATTAAGTCTTTTGAGGATTTGGGCTTCTACTGCATCGAACACCTGCCTCCGGTCGTGCTCGACGCTACGATTTCCGCTCTCGAACGTTCCCCGGTGCGCGACGTCGCGATCGCGCTCGACCTTCGCAGCGACGCCGAGCTTGGCGACCCGCGCACCGCGATCGATCGCGTAAGTCGCGCCCATGACGTACGGCTGCTCTTCTTAGACGCTGCCGACGATTTGCTGGTGCGCCGCTTTAGCGAAACCCGGCGGCGCCATCCGCTCGCGCTTACCGGCTCGGTGAGAGAAGCAATCGACGCCGATCGGCGAGTCCTCGCCCCATTACGAGAGCGAGCCGACGCCGTCATCGACACGACCAACCTTACTTCGGGAACGCTAAAACAGCGAATCGCTGCGGCATTTCTCGCCGATCGTCCCGTGAAACTTACTATGACCTTCGTTTCCTTCGGCTTCAAGTTCGGGCTGCCGACGGATATCGATCTCCTTTTCGACGTGCGTTTCTTACGCAATCCAAACTACGATGAAAGACTCGCGCCGCAGACGGGCGAGGACGCGGCGGTCGGCGCATTCATCCGCAACGACCCGTCACTCGAGCCGTTTCTTACCAGAATCGCCGATCTGCTCGACTACCTGCTGCCTCATTATCTTGCCGAAGGAAAGACACAACTCACCGTCGGCATCGGTTGCACGGGTGGCCGGCACCGCTCCGTCTACGTCGCGCGGCGTCTGGCCACGCGATTCGCCGGCGATCCTCGGCTGGACGTCGCCGTCGAGGCGCGCGATCTCGCGCGAGCCGCCTGATGCGCAAACAATTCGCCGGCTCGCTACCGTGGCTCTTACCGGGTGCGGGAGTCAAACGCTGGATCGTTCTCGCAGCCTTCGGCGTCATCGTGCTGCTCGATGCTGCCACGCGCTGGCTCATCGCGGAAGGCACTGGCATTCACATCAATGAGATCCTCGACGATATCGTCGACGACTATTTCTCGCCGGCGTATCTCACATGGATTCTCACCGTCGTCGGAATCGCGTTGATCGTAGTTGGAGTTTGGATGTGGCTTCGGGCCGTCATTCGCATCGCACGCGGGCGAAATCCCAAAGGATTCCGCGATGCACTGGCAGGACGGCGACTGCAACAGGGTTACAAGATCGTTGCTATCGGAGGCGGCACGGGGCTCTCGACGCTGCTGCGCGGCCTCAAGCGCCGAACGAGCAATCTGACTGCAATCGTGACGGTCAGCGACGATGGTGGTTCGTCGGGGCGTCTGCAGAAGGAACTTGGGGTTTTGCCGCCGGGTGATATTCGGAATTGTCTCGTCGCGCTCGCCGATGATGAAGCGCTCGTTACCGACCTTTTTCGCTACCGTTTCACCGAAGGCCAAGGGCTGAGCGGCCATTCCTTCGGCAATCTCTTCTTGGCGGCGATGTGCGGTATCACGGGGAACTTCGACCAGGCGATCAAGGAATCGAGCCGCGTGCTCAACATCGTCGGACGAGTCCTTCCGGCGACGCTCGGCGCCGTTCGGCTCTGCGCCGAGCTCGAAGACGGCACGATCGTCGAGGGTGAATCGAACATCTCACTCGCAAAGCGGGCGATAAAAAGGGTCTTCTTCGATCCGCCTGCGGCATCACCACTCGACGAAGTCATCGCCGCCATTCGCGACGCAGACGCGATCGTTCTTGGCCCCGGCTCGCTCTACACGTCGGTTGCGCCCAACTTTTTAGTTGGGCGCATCGCGCGCGAGGTCGCACACGCGCACGGAGTAAAGATGTACGTCTGCAACGTCATGACCCAACCCGGCGAAACCGATGGGATGACGGCTGCCGATCATGTGGAGGCACTGCTGGCAAACGCCGGCGAGCGCGTCTGCGATTACGTCATCGTCAATGACGAGTCGCCTTCGAAGCTCCTTGGAGCGTACGCGCAAGAGGGACAGGTCCCGGTCGAACCGGATATCGAACGCATCGTGACGCTTGGATTGGAACCAGTTTGTGCCGCAGTAATCGGCGAGACGGAGACCGTGCGCCACGATCCCGAAAAGCTCGCCGCGGTCGTGCTCGGTATCGTCGATCGTACGGTTGCGAATCGGGCAACGCTGGTCAAGCCGGCGAGTGCGTACCGCCGTTCGACCGCTTTAGGCTAGCGATCAGTGCGCGGGTTGCTGGGCAAGGGTCAGATTGAGCTGGAAGGGCTTTCCAGGTTCCACGTCTGCCGTTGACGCAAGGGTCTGATATCCTTTCGCTTGCACTGAATAGTCGGCAATTCCACTGGGAACCTTGTTCACCGAGAAACGGCCCGCAGCGTCGGTGGTCGCCGTCAAGACCGTATCGATCGTGACGACCGCCCCGGCTATCGGGGCGTTCGACGCAGCGTCTACGATGACGCCCGTGACGCTTGTAAATCCTGAGGCAGGCGGCAAAGCATCGTTATTACATCCTTGCGTGCCGAATAGCAGCAATGCAATCATCAAGTAGAGCGCGCCGAAGCCTTTCATAGGCGAACTTCTTCGGCACGCCGAAGCCGCCGCTCCTATGGCAAGCCCCGTTCCGTCGTCCAAAACGACCGGTCTCGTCTATTGCGAGAACGCCCTCGAAGCCATCGGCCACACGCCCCTGGTGAGGCTCAACAAGGTCGTCGACGGCGCCGCCTGTCTCGTGCTTGCAAAGATCGAGTACGTGAACCCCGGCGGAAGCGTCAAAGACCGCCCTGCCGTCGCAATGCTCGATGCCGCCGAGGGCCAAGGCTTGCTCAAGCCGGGCGGCACGATCGTTGAGCCGACGAGCGGCAATACCGGCACGGGCCTGGCAATGGCGGCCGCGATTCGGGGATACCGGTGCATCCTCGTCATGCCCGACAAGATGTCGCGCGAAAAGATAGACCTCTTGCGCGCCTACGGAGCCGACGTCGTCATTACACCGTCGAACGCTCCGGCTGACTCCCCGGAATCGTACTATGGCGTGGCAAATCGGCTCGCGTCCGAGATTCCTGGAGCCTTTCAGCCCAATCAGTTCCACAATCACTTCAATCCCGAAGCGCACTATCATACGACTGGCCCCGAGATCTGGGAGCAGACCGGCGGCGAAATTACGCACTTCGTGGCCGGCCTTGGGACGGGCGGTACGATCTCCGGGACCGCCCGCTATCTCAAAGAGAAGAATCCGGCTATTCACGTCGTCGGTGCCGACCCCGAAGGCTCGATCTACTCGGGCGACATTCCGCGTTCGTATGCGGTCGAAGGGATAGGAATGAACTATCTCCCAGACACCGTCGACCTGCGCGTCATCGATGAGATGGTGCGCGTTTCCGATCGCGATTCGTTTCTGATGGCGCGTCG
>DATDIA010000095.1:0-4331 GCA_036521295.1 Candidatus Cybelea sp.
GCGCCCGTTCACGCCGACGAATGGTCCGCGGTGATGTGCATTGCCGGAGCCCTCTTGGGTTCCGATTCCTCACGCGTCGTTTCGCTGATGGCACGGACGCCGTTTTACGTGCTGACCGGCAGCGCTGACGAAAGCATCCCAACACAATATCCGACGGCGACCGCTCTTTTTTTGCACGCGGCCGGACTTGACGTCTCGTTCTACTCCGAACCAGGCGGAATCCACCGGCTGGTGACGCTCATGCCGATCCTAACGCAGGCCTGGAGCGACATGCTCCACGAAATTGTGCGCGCACCGCCGGCAACGGAGGGGGCCATTTCCCTCCCATCGGTGATCCCGATGACCGGCCTGCGGCCCTAGATTGATGAGCAAAACACTCGCCATCGCAGCTACGACGCTCGCGCTCTCGTGTGCTCTCGCCACGCTGGCGTGCGCGGAACAGTTCGTGCCGCCGCGGCCGGGGAGCGTCGTTGCGAGCCGGCACGTCGATTTCACCGGCACCGGTGCGAGCGGTCAGTGGCGCGCCGTCGTCAGCAAGAAACTTCTCGGCTCGGATAAAGGGCGCAATTTCTACCAATGGTACCTCTCGATCTATGCGCTCCGCCGAGGCGCGTACCGTTTACGTTACCAGTCCCCCGGCAATGGCGGGCCGCTTTCGCGCGTCACACGAGCAAACGGCGTGAAGCTGTGGTTTCCCACACAAGAGATCGATATCGTGGGTGCGGCCGCCTTGATGCACCGGGGTACGCAGGAGCTCGTCGTCGCATCGCACGAGACGGGGGCCGATTGCGGCGGCGCGACCGTGACCGTTCTCGGAGCGAAGCCCGGCGACAGCGTTGGCCCGGTGCTCGCGGTCGAAAATCCGTGCGACTTGAATGCGAAGATCGCCGCCGACGGCCTTTCAATCGAATTGAGCGGACCCTACTATTCGTCGAACGCGCCGTTGTGTTGTCCGACCAATCCTAATGCGACTGCGACGCTTCGATATCGCGAGGGCAAGTGGGTCGAATCGCCGAGCTACTTCAAAATCGAGTAGCTACATTCGGAAGACGCCGAACTGCGTACGTGGCTGCGGCGCGTGCGCGGCCGCATCCAGACCGATCGCGATCACGCGTCGCGTGTCGAGCGGGTCGATGATGCCGTCGTCCCACAAGCGCGCGGTAGAATAGTACGGATTCCCTTCGCGCTCGTACTTTTCCAAAATAGGCGCTTCGAAAGCCGCTTTTTCTCGCGGCGTCATGTCGCCTTTGACGGTAGAGAGCACGCTGGCGGCCTGCGGGCCGCCCATGACGCTAATCCGGGCGTTCGGCCACATCCAAAGCTGACGCGGACCGTAGGCTCGCCCGCACATACCGTAGTTGCCGGCACCAAAGCTGCCGCCGATCACGACGGTGAACTTCGGCACCTCGGCACACGCCACCGCAGTGACGAGCTTGGCACCGTCCTTAGCGATTCCGCGATTTTCGTACTCTTTACCGACCATGAAACCGGTAATGTTCTGCAGGAAGAGCAGAGGCGTGCCGCGTTGCGCGCAAAGCTCGATGAAATGGGCTCCTTTTAGCGCGCTTTCGCTGAAGAGAATGCCGTTGTTGGCCAGGATACCGATGGGATGTCCCTCAATGCGGGCGAATCCGCAGACGAGCGTGGCGCCGTACCGCGATTTGAACTCGTGGAGCTCCGACGCGTCGACGATGCGCGCGAGCACCTCACGGACGTCGTAGCCCGTGCGGCTATCGGCTGGAATGATTCCGTAGATGTCGCGCGGCTCGTATTTGGGTGGCTGTGGTTCGATACGATCCCATTGCCGTGGCAGCTCCAAATGAAGATCGCGGACGATTTCGCGGACGATCGCAAGCGCCCCGACGTCGTCATTTGCGAAGTGGTCGGCCACGCCGGAGATGCGCGTGTGAACGTCGGCGCCCCCGAGTTCTTCGGCAGTGACTTCCTCACCGGTAGCGGCCTTCACCAGCGGTGGCCCCCCCAAGAAAATCGTTCCTTGGCCCTTGACGATCACGGTTTCGTCGCTCATCGCTGGAACGTAAGCACCGCCGGCCGTGCATGACCCCATCACCGCCGCGATCTGCGCGATCCGTTTGCTCGACATCCTCGCTTGATTATAAAAGATGCGTCCGAAATGATCGCGGTCGGGGAAAACCTCGTCTTGCAGCGGCAAGAACGCTCCACCGGAATCGACTAAGTAGATGCAGGGTAGATGATTTTGCTCTGCGATCTCCTGCGCGCGCAGATGCTTTTTCACCGTCATCGGGTAATACGTGCCGCCCTTCACGGTTGCGTCGTTGGCGACGATCACGCAGTGCTGGCCTTCGACGATTGCGATCCCGGTGACGATTCCGGCTGCGGGCGAATCGTTGCCGTACATGTCGAAGGCCGCCAGGGCGGAGAGCTCGAGAAAGTCTGAACCGGGATCGATAAGTCGTTCGATCCGCTCGCGCGCAGGGAGTTTGTTGCGAAGCCGATGCTTTTCGGTCGCCTCGGCGCCGCCGCCGGCACGCAGTGCGACGAGGCGGTCGCGCAATTCGGCGACGAGCCGTTCTATCCGTTGCGCATTTTTCGCAAAGGTCTCGGAATGGCTATCGAGTCGTGATTCCAGCACCGCCATCGCCGCGGCCATTCGGCGCCCTGCGCTTAGAGCCCGGTTAGACGTAACGAAATAGCGAGGGCCGCGCGACGAAGGACTCGTAGCTAGCCGATATGGCCGCGCAGGCTCAAATCGACGTCGGCGGTACCCTCCGTCCGCAGGGAAGCCTCGACCTCTCGACCGCGTTAAAACCGTATTCACCGGTATTGGGAGAACGCGCTGCGGCGCATTTGCTGCGGCGCGCGGGTTTCGGGGGCACGCCCGACGAGGTGCGCCGCTACGCCGCAATGGACGCTCGCGAAGCGGTTACCTTGCTGCTGGAATTCCCCTCGCCGAGCTCGATTGCTCCGCCGAGAGAACTCGACGATCTTCCGAGTCCGGTCTCGATGGCGACCGCTCCACTTGGACGGATGATGCGCGGTCAAGAGATGACGGTCACGCAGCGACCACAACGCCGACGCCAGGGGCGCGAGGCGATTTTGGCGTTGCAGCTTTGGTGGCTGAACCGGATGCTGACGACGGTCGCGCCGTTGCAGGAGAAGATGACCCTCCATTTTCACGGTCACTTCACCTCGCGCGCTACGCCGCTCTTTCCGTGGATCACCTACAATCAAAACGCGCTCTTCCGGCGGTCTGCGCTCGGAAATCTTCGTCAGCTTACGCGTGACGTCTCCAAAGACGCCGCGATGCTGATGTATCTCAATGGTGCCCAGAACGTCGCCTCGCACCCCAACGAAAACTACGCTCGAGAGCTTATGGAGCTCTTCACCCTCGGCGTCGACAACTACACCGAGAAGGACGTGCGCGACTCGGCGCGCGCTTGGACCGGTTGGCGCGTGAATCGGCGCGCCGATACCGTTACCTTTGACGCGTCACTGCACGATGCAGGCCAAAAGACCTTTTTGGGACGCCTCGGAAACTTCGACGGCGACGACGTCGTCGACATCATCTTCGCTCAGCCGCAGTGCGCGCGGTTCTTCGCGACTCGTCTGCTCAACTGGTTCCTCTACAACGACCCCGAGCCGGAACTCGTCGATCGAGTCGCCGCGTTACTGCGCCGACACGATTTCGAACTTGCGCCGCTCGTGGGCACGCTTCTCGCGAGCAACGTCTTCTACAGCCCCCGCGCGTATCGCGCCCTGGTCAAAAGCCCGGTCGAATTTGTCATCGGCACGTACAAGTCGCTTGGCCTATCCGCAGTCGATCGGAGTGCTCTGCCGGCGCTCCAACAGATGGGTCAGCAGCTCTTCTATCCTCCCAGCGTTGCGGGATGGCCGGGCGGCGAGGATTGGTTGACGAGCGGCACGATGATCTCGCGGCAGAACTTTCTGACCCGCATGCTTGGGACGCAAACGCTGGCGGCCTCGTCGTGGCTGCGCGACTTGCCGCTGGCGTCGACCAGCGCGGTTCAAATGCTCGGTGACCGGATCTTACAAGGCGACGTTGCGCGGGCTTCACTTCGCGAACTCGAGGCATACATGAACGGCAAAGGAAGCGCCGCCCTGTCGTCGCTGTCGGCGGAGAACTACGATCAACGGGTCAGCGGTGCAGCCTATCTCGCTATGGCGACGCCCGCGTACCAGTTGAATTGACGACACCATGAAAAGACGAAATTTCTTGCTTACCACGGCCTCGGGACTGGCGGTTGTCGCAAACACTCAGCACGTCTTCGCGCGCGCGCTCGCCCATTCGCCGCTGCCGGGATCGGCGGGCACCGAGAACCGATGCCTTG
>DATDIA010000096.1:0-10897 GCA_036521295.1 Candidatus Cybelea sp.
GTTTCACTCGCCTTGCTTAGCGCATCGTTGACGGCAACGCCGACGAGATCTTCGAGCGTTTCAATGTCGTCGGGATCGACGGCATCTTTGCTGATCTTGATACGGCGCACGCGCTGGTCGCAGCTCAATTCGACCGTAACGGCTCCCCCGGCCGCGCTTCCGCTCACGATCGTGTTTGCAAGCTCCTCCTGTGCTTTCTGCATCTCGGCCTGCATCTTTTTGAACTGCGCCATCAAATGAGCTTGATTCATTATCGTATCCGTTCGTTAGCGTAATCGAAGAGCGCGTCGGGAGCATCCTCTTCGCGCGCCCTTGCCCGGGCCGCGCTGCCGTCGACACGCAGCGTCACTTTCAGCGGTACGCCGAGCACGTCGGCAATCGCCGTTTCGATGAGCGCTGCATGATCGCGCAACGCGTCGGCGCTCCAGTCATCGGGCAATTTCAGCACGATGGCGTTGCTTTCCAACGCTCCGATAGCCGCGCGGGAGAGCGGGGCGCGAAGTGACTGCCGCTCGCTTTCGACCTTGCCGCGGATGCTTTGCCATGCGGCGCGCACGCGCTGCACGGAGAGCGCCGGCGAGTCTTTCGGCGTCGCTTCGGTTTCGCTTCGATCGGCAGTCGCTTTTACGAGCGGAACGCTCGGCGTGCCCCCCTGCCGTTCCTCCAGGGCGAAAATGCGCGCCGCAAGAGTCTCGAGCGTCGGCTCCTCGCCGGCGAGAATGAAGCGCAGGAGCGCCGTTTCCAGCTCGAGTCGCGCGTTGCCGCCCATTCGCAGCAGCGAAAGCGCTTCGCCGAACGTCCGAAGCGCGCGCAAGATGGTGGCCTGCGGCAAACCCTGGGCTTGCAGCACCGCTCGCTGGGCATCCTCCTGCGCGAGATCGCGCGCGAGCAAGCTGGAGTCGATGCGCGCCACCAAAAGGTTGCGAAAGGCGGCGATCAGCGAACGGATCATGACGTGGAGGTCCGAACCAGCATCGCTTGCCTCCTCGACGATTGCCAAGGCCGTGGTCGCGTCTTTCGCAAGAATTGCATCTAAAAGCGCTTGCGTAAATTTTTGACCCGTCGATCCAAAGGCTAAGTCGAGCGTGGCCACAGTTGCCGGCTTGCCGGCAGAGAAAGCTCCTAGTTGCTCGAGCATCGTCAGCGCGTCGCGCAACCCGCCATCGGCGCGATAGGCAATCGCCGCCAGCGCCTCGTCATCGACGACAATCTGCTCGGCCCGTGCGATCGTCTTCATCTTTTCGATCATGACCGGCACGGCGATGCGACGAAAAGCGTAACGCTGGCAACGCGAGAGGATCGTTACGGGGAGCCGCTCGGGCTCGGTTGTGGCGAGGATGAAAACGGCATGCGGAGGTGGCTCTTCGAGCGTCTTGAGAAAGGCGTTCGCACCCTCCTTGGTGAGCATGTGCGCCTCGTCGATAATGTAAATCTTCATCCGCATCGCCGCCGGCGCAAACTTCACCGCCTCGCGCAGCGCTCGGATCTCGTCGATTCCCCGATTGCTGGCAGCGTCGATCTCGAGGACGTCCAATGCGGTTCCAGCCAGGATCGCCCGACAATTGTCGCAGGTGTTGTCAGGGGTAGCGGTAGGGCCGTTCGCGCAATTGATGCAACGTGCTAGAATCTTAGCAGCCGAGGTCTTACCAGAACCGCGTGGCCCCGAGAAAAGATAGGCGTGCGCGAGCTTTCCGCTTTCAATTGCGGAGGTCAGCGTACGCACGACGGCGTCTTGACCAACGAGATTGGCAAACGTTAGGGGGCGCCAGGTGCGGTAGAGGGACACGGCGGTCAAGCTTTAGCGGGCTGTTTCGCGGCGCCTGCCGGAGGGTACGGTTGCAACGAAGCGTCCTAAGTAGCGGTTATGAATTTTGCTTCCCAGGCGGCGGCGCTTGGTTAATTTTGGGATAAGAAAGAGACCCGTGGATCTGCGCGCAAAGCTTCAAGAAAAGTTTGGCTTCGCCGAGTTTTATCCGGGCCAGGAAGAGGTCGTTTCCCGCGTTCTGCAAGGGCAGGATACGCTGGCTATCCTCGCGACCGGTGCGGGCAAGAGTCTCACGTATCAGCTGCCGGCGCTCTTGCTGGAAGGCACGACCGTCGTCGTGAGCCCGCTGATCGCGCTCATGAAAGACCAGCTCGACATGTTGCGCGAGCGGGCTATCACCGACGTCGTCGCGCTCAACTCCACGCTTTCGGAGGATCAGGAAGCTCGGGCCCGAGAGCGCGTCCGGTCGGGGAAGATCCGTATCGTGTACACGACGCCGGAAAAACTCGAGGACGAAGGTTTTCTCCAGCTGCTTCAGTCAATACGCGTTCCGCTTTTCGTCGTCGACGAGGCCCATTGCATCAGCCAGTGGGGGCACGATTTCCGGCCTGCGTACCTTGCGCTGGGCGGAGTGATCGCAAAGCTGGGCCACCCTACGGTCCTGGCCTTGACCGCAACGGCGACGCCGTCGGTCCGGGAAGATATCTTGCACCAGCTCGGCATCGATCAAGTCAAGCTGATCGTTCGCGGATTCGACCGCCCGAATTTGATCTATGAAGCCCGTAAAGCCGACAAGGAAGTTGATAAACTACGGATTCTCACCGCCCTCTTTACCGGCCACGAAGCGCTGGAAGGCACCGGCATCATCTATACGGCCACGATCAAGAACGCGCTCGAGGTACAGCAATATCTCACCGGCGAGCTCTGCGTTCCGGCCGCGGTCTACCACTCGAAGCTCCATAAGGAAGACCGCACGTCGGTTCACAATTTGTTCATGGACGAGAAGATTCGGGCGGTCGTCGCTACCAACGCATTCGGGCTGGGCATCGATAAGCCAAACATCCGCTTCGTCGTGCACTACGATCTGCCGGGATCGCTCGAGGCGTACACGCAGGAAGCCGGGCGCGCCGGACGCGACGGTTGGCCCTCTCACTGCATCCTCATCTATCGGATGAGCGATACGCGGGTGCAGAACTACTTTCTCACCGGCAAATATCCGGACGTCGAAGAGGTCCAGCGCGTCTTTGGCACGATCGAAGTCTTCTGCAATCAAGCCGGAGGCGTTTCGATGGTCGACCTCCGGAAGATCCTCCAACTTCCGCTGACGAAGTTGAAAGTAATCCTCGCTCTGCTCAAAAAATCCGGTTATATCGAGCATGTCGGAAAATCCGCGTACGGCTTGACTGAGGCCGTGCGTAAGCATCGCGAACTCATGTTGAATCTCGCGAACTATGAAACGAAGAAATCTTACGATCAGAGCAAGCTCGCCATGATGTTGCAGTACGCCGAAACGACCTCATGTCGCCGGCGGTTCATTCTGAATTACTTTGGCGAGGATTTCAACGTCCTCAACTGCGGCGCGTGCGATAACTGCCTGCACGCACTTCGGCTCGGCGTGGACGCGCAGGCCACCACCGGCGGGTTTAAAATCGCCGACGTCGTGCACCACTCGAAATTCGGCGTCGGAACGGTAGAGCGCGCCGAGCGAGATCTCGTCACGGTGCTTTTCCCAAGCGTCGGATATAAGACATTGTTGGCCTCGGCCGTCAGACACGCCGAAGCAAAAATTGCTTAGGGCCACGCTCCTGCTCGCGGCCTGCGCCGCGCTCTACGCCGCTAGCCCCGTTCAAACTCCCTCGCCCTCGCCCTCACCTTCACCGTCGCCGGAGACGCTAACCACGTCGAGTCCGGCCGGGACGGCAACTCCGGGAGGGCCCGCGACTCCAACACCACCGCCGATCTCAGTTACTCCCGCGTCTGCTTCGGTACCGGTCGGGCGTTCCGTCGATCTCGTGGTGGGTTCGGCCATCAGCCCCATCTCAGCCGTGATTGCCGATCCCTCAATCGCCGGAGTCACCGTCGACCAAGGATCGCAGCGCGTGACCGTCATCGGCAAGATTCCGGGCGCGACGATGGTCACCGTAAGCGACGGGCGCGGGCTTCGTCGCGACGTGGGAATACGCGTCGCTTACTATGCGGGAAGTATTGCCGATCGCGTCACGGTCTTGCTGACGGGCGATCCGGCGTCGGCGGAGTTCGTCCGCGAGCAGGTGGGACGCGCGGTCAGAGAGGCGGCGCAGCCGCGCCAGGGCGCACAGGTTCTCGTAACCTCCGACGACGTACCGGTGCGACGGCCTCTCGAGCAGGACGACGTGGCCGGCTTCGACGTTCCGGTGCTCATTCAAGGAAACCAATATCTTGAAGTTGACGGCTCGAGCCACGTCGACGCGCAAAACGTTGCGGTGCCGCGTATTTCGCCGGATTCGCTCATGGTCAGCGACTATCCCGAACGCTTGACGGAGAATGGCACGCTTTTTGTCGCCGATCTGAAATACGAACAACCGTCGCGATTTCTGTACTTTCACTACAACCCGCCGGGGCAACCCGATCGGCGAATCGTTCTGCGGGCCGAGAACCTTTCGCGAGAGCCTTCGATCGTTCAGTTCATTAGCGGTCGCGGCGGTCCGTCGGGAAACGAGTTGGAGGTCGGCCATACGGCTACCAAACGCTTTCTGGTAAATATCTTGCAGAACCAAGGACGGCTCTTACAGCTTCCCGGAAATAGCTCGCTGGAAATCGTCTCGCAGGAACTGCCCGCCGGCAGCATCGTCTGCAACCTGCTCCAGCTGCGCGTCCTCTCCGGCGGAAACGTCCACCTCACGCTTTTTGCCGAGAACACCGACGAAAGTCCCGACGCGGCGATTGCTGGTGCCGAGCTGCTCGAAAGCACGCACAAACACGCCCGCGGCATCTATCCCACGCCCGAGTTCCATTTTGCGACACAGTGGAAGGTCAACGAAGAGTATTTGGAGCTGCGGGTCGGCCAGCTTCCATTGCCCAACCATCTCCGTGGCCAAGCACTCGCGGGCGACTACGGCGTTTTGCAATCGTTTGTCGTCAATGTCGAGAATCCGCTCGGAACGCCGGAGGCATTCGCCATCTATGAAAACCCGCGCGGCGGACGCGCCACCGGAACGTATTTGATCGACGGCGTCTTGGTACAATCGCATCAGGTTCCCCCATACTCGCGATACAAGGTGCGCCAATACGTCGTACCAGCGCATGGTTTCGTGCGCGTCACGATCGTTACGATGCCAGAAGCCGGCTCGAGCCTTCCGGTGCACCTCGTCTTCGCGCCCGACGATGGGAGCGTCGCACCCGGGGCACCTGGCTCACCGATCTATTGATGACGCATAGACGCGCTCGATACGCTCCGCGCTCGTCTCCCACGAGAAGCGCGCGATAGCGTCCGTCCGTGCGCGGGCCGCACGAGCATCGTCGGTGCCGTTTAAGGCGGCGCCGATTGCTGCAGCCCAGCCGCCCGCATTTTCGGCGTCGACGATCCGCGCGTCGCCGCGAGCGACTTCTGGGAGCGAGCTGCGATTTGAAACCACGCACGGCACGCCGGCGCAGAGCGCCTGTGCCGCAGCGTAACCGAATCCTTCGTAGAGCGATGGAACCGCCGCAACGGCGCAGCGCTCGTAGAGCGAAAGAAGCCGCTTGCGAGATACATAGCCGGGCATCTCCAGGCGGTCGGCAACCCCAAGTCGCTGCGCGAGCTGCGCGCACACTCGCGCGTACGGCGTATGCGGCCCAATCGCGACGATACGAGCCGCCGGCAACTGCGCAATCGCGCGCACCAGTACTTCGAGATTCTTGCGGCGCTCGACCGTGCCGACGACGAGAATCGTTCGGCCGTCACCGTTGCGGCGCACGATGCCGCAGAAATCTGCGGCGACACCCGGGTAGACGACGTGAACGCGCGCGGCTTCGAAGTCGCTGAGAAGCCGCAGAAGCGCCTTGCGAGAAAAATCCGAGTCGACGACGATGCTTGCCGCTTTGCGGTACCGCTGCAAGGAAAATCGCCCGAAATAGTAGCGAGCGTAGGCCGGCGCGTGCGCCTGTACCTCGTGCCAAGCGAGATCGTGCACCGTGACGACGATCGGCAGTCCAAGGATGACCGGCATCGATCCCGCCGCGCAGTGAAGCAGTTGCGCGCCGGAGGCGCGCGCACGAAGCGGTAGAACGACTTGATCCCACAAAATGCGGCGATCGAATCGCCATGGATCTAGAGCGGCCGCGCGCAGTTCGACGACCTCGACCGACCGCTTGCGAAGCGCGGCCGCCAAGCCGCGCACGTACTCGCCGATTCCCGTTGCCGTGCCGACGGTAAGTTGCGCGTCAAGCGCAACCTTCACCGTAGATCGCGTTCCAATGCGCGAACCATCAGCGAGCGAGGGTCGAGAGCCCGCGCACGAGCCAAGTACCGGCGGGCGGCGTTCGGCTCGCCGTTCTCCCAGGCAACCACCCCGAGTCCAGCGATCGCGTCGGCACTTGCGGGGTCGATGTCGACGGCGTGCGCGAAAAGCTGCGCCGCGCGCCGCCGGTCGCCAAGCAGATCGGCCTGATTTGCAGCCTCAACAACGTATCGCTCGGAGAGCGGCGCAAGACTCACTGCGGTCTCGAAGTCGCCTAACGCGCGCCGCAGCCATGCGCGCTGAAGTGTGCTGCCCGAGACTTCGCGCCACGCTTGCCGATTCGCAAGCCGCCCCATTTGCCAATACGCCTCCGCAACCGCGTCGGGATGCGTCGCGTTGCGAGCGAGGCGAACTTGCAGCAGGCGCTCGAGCGCGTATGCCGCGGCGGGATCCCGGACGGCCAGCGCCTCCACGAATTTGCCGACTGCCTCGGGATCGGGCGCGGCAAGAAAGTACTCGCGAGCGAGCGCGGCGTTGCCAAGCATCGATGCGACGCGCGCCAAAAGCTCGTCGCGAATCGGTGATGCCGGCAGCCGCAACGCATAGCGTTCCGCCGCGTCGGCGTCGCCCCGCGCGAGCGCCTCTTCGGAGAGGCTCGTCTCAACGTACGGCGCCGGCGCGATGCGATCGAGCAGGCGATACACCGCAATACCGAAGCGCACCGGTATGCGCGTCGGGAGCGTTCTCGCAACGGCCGCGCGCGATTCAAGAGCATCAGAGGCGAGCTGCACCGTGCCGAATACCACGATGAGAGCGATGACGAGCGCGCCGAGTATGAGCCCGAAGAGCGCATAGCTCCGGGATCCGCTCAAGTTAGAACTTGACGGTAAAGTTTACGTCCTCGCGCGTCTGAGTGTATCCGTTGTTCGGCAGGATGTTGTCCTGAAAGCGGTCTTGGTACGCCCCGATCGAGAGCGCGCTGTTGGAGATCTGCGGAATATTGAAAGTCAGCTTCCCGCCGTAGGAGTTGTTCACCGCGTCGAGGTTCATCAGACCAGGCAAGCCGTAACCGCCGTAGAGACGTTGCGTGTCGTAGTTGAAGTTCAAGGTCAATCCGCGCATGACGGGGACCGAAACGCCTGCACCAAGCGAGAGCCGGTTCAGATCGGCATAGTTGGGAACGACGAGCGGCGTGCCGGAACCCGGCAGCTGCCACGATGTGGCCGCGTCGACCGGCGTCACCGAGAACGCGCCGGCATCGTTACGCATTACGTGCTCGTATCCACTCGAGAGGTTTAGATTTAGGCTCCGCTTCCCGGCGCGTACGTCGAAGTTCGCGCCGGCACCATAGGACGTAGAAGGCAACGCAAGTTGCGGCGTTTGAGCCGAGAGGCCTTCGGCGTGCCCCTGGAACTGCACCGACCCGATTTGCGTTGTCGAAGCAACGGACTCGGGTGTCGTTACCTCGGGCGGTGTAAACTCCAAAGTTCCAGGCGCAGGCGAGACAGGCGACTCCGGCACAACGGCCTGATACGCCGCCGTCAAGTGCGCGCTTGGTATGAGCCCGAGGGCGTTCTCAGAGATCGATGGTGCGGAGAAGTGCACCACGCTCGGCCCCGCAACAAACGGTGGCGCATCACCAAACGAGGATACCTCGTTGTTGTAGGAAAGGGCGCGCAACGCGAATCGATCCTCGGCAAAGACGCTTGCGCCGTCGGCGGCGAGGTATGGCTTAACATCGGCCGAGTGGATCTGCAGCGCAAGTTCACGTAGCGGTGACTCGCTGGCTCTATCGCCGTGAGCGGCCGCGAAGGAAGCGTTCGAGTCCGAGGTTTCACCGAACAGACGCAGCATCAGCTGCGGCCCCAAATCGAACCGCTCAATTCCCAGCGGGAGTCCGGCGGCTACCCCAACGGCAGAACACAGCGCCAGCATGAGCGCTGTCCCTGCTACGACCCCGACGACCCGCCGCACCACTCCTCCGTTTCCAAAAACAGCATACCCGCACCAGCGTGACAATCACGAACCACTTATTGCGGGGTATCTAGCTTGGAGATCGAGCTGCCGCTCCCCTTGCGAGAAACCGCCGGGCGATCAAGATTGCTGCGTAATCGTCGATCGGGCGCGGCGGTACCTGGAGGCCGATCGGGAGCAAACGGCGCCATCCCCGCGGCGGGTGATCCACAAAGTAGAGATTGCGCGCCCCGCGGCTGGTTTCATATTCGTCCACCAAGTGAATGGGCAGTCCAAGCCCCTCAAGCGCGGCCTTGACCTCGCGAACGTTGGTACCGCGCCCCAGGGCGATCGCCGTGACATCGCGCTCCCTGACGAGCCGTCGCAAGCTCTCAGGCAAGCGCTCGATCGGCTCGATGCCGGAAACCACGACATCGCCGCAAGCATCGAGCAGCGCAAATCCCGCCTTCCGGCGGCCGGGATCCACGCCGAGGACGCCCTCCCCGGCGTTCACGGTTGCTGCGTCAGAACGATCACGATCGGTATGCCGCCGACGTGTGGATAGAAGTCCTCGGCAGCAAAGGCGGTGAGTAAGTACGTGCCTGATTTAGAGATGCGCTGTTGCATCTGTTGCGCGTCCGGAATCAGCTGAATCGGTTGGACGTCTGAAAGAAACGGGGGCAGGCGAAGTCGCCGCGCGGTGACCGTTACGTAATTTTCCAACTGGATCAGGGCAATGTTGATGCTCGCCCCGCTTCTGCCGGGTATTACCAGCTGCGCGATGACTTGGCCCTTCTGAAAGTAACGAATGTCGGCCGTGACGTTGATGGCAAAATGAATCTGGTCGTTTTCAAAGAGGTTCTGGTCCGACGTAACGGTCAGCATGACGTTGGCTTGTGAGAGTTGCGCGGCCGTCGTCAGGTCGGTAGACAGGCCTTTGAGCTTCTTATCGGCATCCGTTGGAATCGCGTAGGGCTTCAGGCCGAGCCGCGGATAGTTCGCATTGACGTACTTCACCGCAAAAAAATAGTAATCGCGAATCGTCGCGAGACGCCGTGACGCCGATGCGGATTGGGCGATGATGCGGTAGAAGGGTACCATGAGCGTGTCGACCGGCAAAACGAGCCGGCCGTTATTGACCTTCGCCTCCAGATCGCGCTGGCGCGTCTGTAACTCGGTGATTTGCTGATTAATGGAGTTGAGCTTAAAAAACGCCGTCTTGACCTGCTCAGAAGCAAAGATCGCGGCTAGCGACACGACCAGTGCGATGATCATTCCGGTGGCGATCGCAATGATCGTCGACGTGTATCGCGGCCGAATCCCAAAGAGCGTCAATCGCCGCCGCCCCACCTGATGCCCGACGCGGTCTCCCACGTACGCCACGGCCCCGGCGATCGCCATGACGAACGCCAGGTTGCCGATGCCTCGGATGATCTCGAGGAAGTTCATACCTGCGCGGCGCGCCGCAATCGGATGAGTCCGATCGCCGTAAAGATTATGTTTGGAACCCACGCCCAAAGGGCCGCCAGCCCGATGAACGCTTCGGCAGCAAACGAGCAGACCGTCATTACCACGTAATAGACGAAGACGATCGCCAGGGAAACGCCAAAACCCAGGCTCGTGCTGCCGCTCGACCGGATCGAACGCAAGCCGAAAGGGATGGCGATCAAGATGAAGACAAAGCACGCGAAGGGCCGCGCGAGCTTCTCCTGATAGGTGGTCACGTACTTGCGCCGTTCCGTTTCGGTTAGCTGTCCCGAGTGCACGATATCCGCAATTTGGATGCGGCTCATGTTCTCGGGATCGTTGTTGCTCATGCGCTTCGTCAGGTCCGTTGGCCTCTCGCCGATTTCAACCTCCTGTTGCGCGATGCGAGGTTCGGCTAAGGTCGTCCCATCGGGATTGAAGCGATAGACGCTGGAGTTTTGCAGCGTCCATCTGTCCACCGCGAACTCGGCACGGTCGGCAAAAATGACCTGCCGCGGCTCGTTGTGGTTGTCGTACTGAATCAACGTTACGTGAAGCAGCGCGCGTGAATGGGGCTCGTAGGCCGTCGCAATCGTTACCTGCCGTCCGCCGCCCGGCAAGGCTGCGGAGACCGTCAAATCGCGATTGAACGCGCTAACGTGATTGATGACGTTGTTCTCTATCTCGATGAGCTGATCGTCGGCATACGGCACGACGCCCTCTTGGAGATAGAACATGACGAACGACATCACGATTCCAACCGCCAGCAACGGCGCAACGATCCGCGCAAAGGTGACGCCGGATGCCTTAAGGGCCGTGATTTCGCTCTCGCCCGAAAGCCGCTGAACTGCAAGCAACGTGCCCAGGAGCAAAGCCATCGGAATTACCAGAACGATGTCGGCCGGCAGCGACCACCCGAAGACCGCGAGCGCGGCCCAGAGCGGGGCGTGTTCGCTGCTGACGAGCTTGCCGATATTGAGGATCTCCGTCGCGGCAAAGATCAGCGTAAAGGCGGATAACCCGAAGACGAACGGCCCCGACAGCTCTGCGAGCACGTAGCGATCGAGAATGGTGAATCTCATCCCGAGACCGATTCGCCGGAGCTAATGAAGGGCGGCCGGGCATATATGCGCGGGAGGGGAAATGAGCGACGAGCGGCCCGATGAAGCATATGTGGCCGGTCGACTCTCAGTGTCGCAGGCAAATCGCCTATAACCTAAAGCCTTCGCCGAGATAAAACTGGCGAGCAATCGGCGAGTCGAGGACTTCCTGAGCGCTACCGGAGACTTCGATG
>DATDIA010000097.1:0-2390 GCA_036521295.1 Candidatus Cybelea sp.
CGTCGACAGCTTCAAGCAAGACTCCGCCACGACGAAGATCTGCGCGCTCTCGAGCCACACGCAAGGCGAGCTCATGCAGCATTGCCTTGCGATCGGCGTAGATGCGTATATCGTCAAGGATTCCTCGCTGCAAGAACTCCGCGCGGCGATCAAAGCCCTCGGCGCGGGATCGAGCTACGTCGATCCGCGCGTTGCCGCGTCGCTGCTGCGCCGGCGCACCCCATCGGGAGACCGCGGCAAACACGAGCTTTCCCCGCGCGAGGTCGAAGTCGTCCGGCTGCTGGCCAAGGGCCTTTCGAACCGCGAGATCGGGCGGCAGCTGGTCTTAGCCGAAAAAACGATCAAAAACCACGTCAGCAACGTCTTCGCAAAGCTGCACTGTTCGACGCGTTCGCAAGCCGCCGTCTATGCCGTTCGCAACGGTTTGGCCGGCGGAAGTCCGCAGGCTTATTAACCCGCGCTACTCCAGCTGCGACTCCCAGTCCGCGGGAACTCTGCCCCGCGGGCCTGGGGTCGGCTGATCCTTCGGGTGCGAATGAGGCGGCGCCAAGTGCGGCCCCGGCATGAACTCTTCACTCCGGTAGTTGTAAAACCACGCTTCGCCCGGCTCGAAGCTGGCGATGACCCGATGGCCCGTGGCCTGAAAGTGCCCTGTCGCGTGCTTGCCCAACGACTGATCGCAGCAGCCGACGTGGCCGCACTGCGCGCAGCGGCGCAGATGGAACCACCAGCTATCCTCTGCGAGACACTCGACGCAGCCCGTGCCGGAGGGCGGAACGCTTGGATCGATGCCTTCTATTCTTTCGCTCACGCCGCTTTTAGTTCGATAGCGGCGTGCTAACCGCTTCCGTGCGCTTTCGTACGCCCCTAGCGCTAGGATGAGGTCATGAAGATTCCGGCCGCACTCTCACTGGCGATCGTTAGCAGCCTCGCCTGCCTTGCGCCCGCGGCGGCGCACGACGACACCAGCCTGCTGCCGGCGCTGCAGGCGCGCTACAAGATTTTGCAAGCCGCGGTGGCCGCCGGCGACGACAAAGCGCTCTCGACGATCCTCGCGCCGCATTTCGTCGGGATCGACGTTGCGGGCGAAGCGGACGGCACGAAGGCGTTGCTCGCGGGGCTCGAGCTGAGCCGGCCCGGTGCCGATGCCGTCGCGATGACGATCTCCTCGCCGAAAGAGCACGGCGATGTGCTGACCGTCGGCCGGCGCCTCGACATCAAGGCCCGCAATCCGGACGCCTTCGAGGATGCGCGCAGCGTCGAGTTCGTCGCGTATTCGATCGACACGTGGGTCAGAGTCGACGGAACCTGGCTGCTCCAGAAATCAACGGCCCAGCAGCTCGCCTACTACGTCGATGGCGAGCAGATCGCGCGCGACGTGCGCGCACAGTGACATTCCGGGAGTAATCTCAAGGGAGAATGAGATGCGTACTCTGTTCTTGGTTGCAGCGATGCTGTTCGTGACCGGCTGCGCGAGTCAAGCGCCGGGCGATTCGAAACGTCCGGCCTCCGCCTTAGCGGATTACCCCGGCGCGGCCACCGACTCAAGCGGCATCCTCTTGACCGGCGACTCGTTCGATCGCGTTTACAACTGGTATAAGAAGAACTTGCCCGCGGGCTCCGAGCGGTCGCACACGATGACGCCGATCGAATCGGCGGTCTTCGTAACGGGCACGCGGAGCTCGGGCGAGAGATCCGTTACGCTCACCCTCGAGGGCGATAAGACGATGATCATCGTCTCCACCTTCAAGACGTAGGTTTACTCCTCGTGCGGTTTGCGAAGGTAGCGTAGCTCGTCGGGCCGATAACGCTGCTCGATCGATTCCCCGTCCGGCTTCTTATGGCGCACGACGATCGCGCGCGTGTCGACCTCGATAACCTCCCCCTCGATTCCGAGGTTCTCGATAAAAACGCGGTCCCCAAAGCGTAGTTCAGCCATCCGCGCCTTGTTCAGCCGCCTCCCTTGGCTTCCTGGGCAATTCGGCCCATGTGATAAAACAAGAAATCGTTACGTTACGATAGGGGGCCCAATTCCGGTCCGGTCACGCTTCGGTCGGCTTGGAGTCGGTTGTGCGAGTTAGCCGTGCGACCGTCTCTGTCTCGCGTCCGCCTGCGCTGGTACGGTGGCTTCATTGCAAAGCACGAGCTTTGCTTACGAAGGAGCAACTTAGCAATGCGAATCTCAAGTTACTGCCGATGGGCTTTCGGTCTACCCGCCTGCGTCGCGCTCTTGACCGCCTGTTCGGGGTCGCCGATGAGCGGCGGCCCGGGCGCGACCGGGGTCTCGAATACGCTGCTTCCAAAAGCGGCCGCACGTGACCCTCGGCATCGCTTCGGTCTCGGAAGCACGACGATCTCGCACGTCGTCATCATCATCCAAGAGAATCGGA
>DATDIA010000098.1:0-7930 GCA_036521295.1 Candidatus Cybelea sp.
GTACTGCCTGCAAAAGTCCATGATGTTGAGTGAGTACGGCCCAAGCGCCGGGCCGATTGGCGGCGCTGGAGTTGCCTTGCCCGCCGGAATCTGTAGGCCGATCTTGCCCACAATCTTCTTTGCCATTTAACGCATCCTTTCGTTCGAATCGGTCAGCCCGCATTCGAACTCGGACACATTCGTCGCGCGACCTCCTGTCGCGCTCCTATCGACTGCCTCGCGCCTCTCGCAATCCTGCTCCGGCGCTCGGTCAGACGGTCCTCATTCGAAGCGGTCTGCCCGCTTCTTCCCCGCTATTTATTTTGATTACGAACGCCGGGGTTCTCGTTCTTGTGGGTCATGCCGTTCCATTCCAATGTCATCCTGAGCGAAGTCGAAGGATGACCCTCCTCAGACTTTCTCAACCTGGAAAAATTCCAGCTCAACCGGGGTTTCTCGGCCGAAGATTGAGATCAGCGCGCGCAGGCGCTCCTTCTCCGGCGCAATTTCGTCGACGACGCCGGTGAAGTCGAAGAACGGCCCCGACGTAACCTTGACGCGATCGCCCTTCTTGAAGTCTATCTTCAGCTTCGGCGCCTCGATGCCCATCTGCTTGAGAATCGTCTTCACTTCTTTGTCTTGCAAGGGCACCGGCTTCTCGCCGGGACCCGGACTACCGACGAAACCGGTGACGCCCTGGGTATTGCGCACGACGTACCACGATTGATCGTCCATGATCATCTCGACCAGCACGTATCCAGGAAAGACTTTCTTCGGCGTAATCTTACGCTTGCCGTCTTTGAATTCGACTTCGTCTTCCATCGGAACGAGCACGCGAAAGATCTTGTCCTGCATACCCATTGAGTGGATTCGGCGTTCGAGGTTGGCCTTGACCTTGTTCTCGTAACCGGAATACGTGTGAACGACGAACCAGTTACGGTTGTCTTTCGGTTTGACCGGTGTCGCCTCGAGGGCGGCCTCGTCTGACGTCGTCTCGAGCGCGGCCTCGTCTGACGTCGTCTCGACGGCAGCCTCTTCCGGTGCCGTCTCTATGGCGTCCTCAGTCGCATCCTCTACCTGCGGTTCTTCAATCGCAGCCGCAAGGTCGCCCATCTGCGTGTCGTCGATCAGCGTTTCTTCGACCGACGGCTCGTCGGAGGCGCGTTCTTGATGTTCGATATCGTACATGACGTGCTGCGTTACTGCGTGACGCCCTGCGTCACGGGATGGATTACATTGAAAACCCAGCCGAAGAGTTGATCGACGAGGAACGTGAATAAGCCGATTCCAACGACCAAAGCGATGGTAAGGATCGTCGCAGAGATCCACTCGTCGCGCGTCGGCCATGTGACGCGCCGAAGCTCCGCGACCACGCCACGGACGAAGTCGCCCCCTGCGATTGACTGGGCTGCTCTCTTTTGCTGTTCGTTCACCAAAGGTTCATTTCCGAAAGGCTGGCAGGGCGGACAGGACTCGAACCTGCAACAACTGGTTTTGGAGACCAGGACTCTACCAATTGAGCTACCGCCCTATCGCGTCTCCCTATGCGGCTTGTGCGAGCGGCAGAAGCGGCAATATTTGCTGAGCTCCAGCCGGTCCGTAGTCTTCTGCTTATTTTTTTGCGTGTTGTAGTTGCGGCGTTTGCATATCGTGCATGCCAGAACTACCATCACGCGACTTTCTTTCTTTGCCATTAGTACTCTACCACAACATGAATAAACGGACCCCCGGTCCGTTCGGAAATATCATGCTAGCATACGGTGTGGCGCAACGTCTATATGGCGCTGGCCAGAGCAAGCAAGCGTTCATGCGCCCGGCCAGAATCGAACTGGCAACCTTGGGCTTAGGAGTCCCCTGCTCTATCCAGTTTGAGCTACGGGCGCGCACGTTGATTGCCTTTCGTCTCAAGACAGCCCAATGCCGCCGACGCAAATTCTAAGGCGCGGAGCTGAAGCGATACCAAGCAAGCGGCGCAGATTATCGACTCCAGCGTCCAGCGCTATCGCCGCAACGCCAACTTCAGATGCGTTTCCTCTACGCATATGCCACGATGAGCGCCGCTGCCGCGATTGCTGCGCCGTCCTCCACGAGTGCCGCCGGCACGGTACCGATCAGCTCGATCGCTCGCATTCGTGCCGCCAGCCCGAGATACGCGCCGATCACCGCCCCGCACGCACCAAATACCGGGTTCAGACCCGGTGAGGTTCCATTGCCGGCGGTCAACGCCCATCCGCAGAACGACCCGCCGAGCACGCGTGCGGTCAGGCCAACGGGGCCGGTACGCGCCGGCGCGCGCGGATCGAGATCGGCCCCATATTCAAGGAGGGCGAGCACGCCGAGTATGTATCCCAGGCCTCCACGGCGCCGGAAAAGGCAGAGCATCGCCGGAGCCGTGAAAGTTCGCAATCCTGCAACGAGGCCGAGAAGTAGCGCGGCCATCAAGCCATCCTTCCTCCGCCGCAGAGTTCCTTATCGCAGCCTGATAAGCCTCATCTCATCCTGCTCTCGTGCAGAATGCGCCCAGTCTTCACCACCTCGAACGCCGTGCTGGGAACATTCTTGAGCTGATCGAGGTCGGTGTCGTTCCAGCATCCCGACGCGGTGCCACCCTCACCTTGAAAGTACCAATTGGATCCGTTGTCCGCAACGAACATGCCGTACTTCTTCATTGCTACGGCGATGACGTGTGCCTGCCCAGCGATGCCCGAGATGTCGTACGAGCTCTTCATTCGAAATCTCAAGCCCATCGGCGGCAGATTCTTGGCGCCACTGTCGCTCGCGTAATGCGTTGCCGGGTGAATGTAGCCGTCTTGCGTTTCGTCAAACGTTACACGTAACGCATGGTCGATCGCACCGGCCTTGACCTCCGCGCATTTCACCAGCGCCGGAAGAATAGGCAGCCCGGCAGCGTCGGCCGAGGTCCATCCGTTGGGTCGCAGCTTGTTCGTGTTCAGCGGAAAGATCGCGCCCGAACCTGCCTGCCAGCTCTTGCCGCCATTGATGGGATAGGCGTTCCACATTTCGTAGAGCTTGCACGCGACTTGCTGCAAAACGAGCACGTGGCGATCGCCCGTCGAGTTCGGACCGCCTTCGATCTGCGCGTTGGGTGGAATTGGATACGGGCCGGGATTGCTCTGCGATCCATAGCCAAAGTCAACGGGCACTTTTTTCTGCGTGGCCGGCACGATGTTGAACGGAATGCCGTATTGCGGATTGCTGCCAAAATCGGGGTGAAGATTTCCGGGAAGCGCCGCGATGTATTGCGACGAAAGCGGATCGAGCGGATACGCCGAGATATCGGTATTCCACCAGTTGCTGGCGGGAAAGATTTGGCAGCCCCCGACGACCGGTACTTGCGTGGGCGTGACGCCGCGCAAGACGTTTGGCACAAGCCGGGCCGGCGCGGACGGCGCAACGGTTGCGGTGCATGAGGTAAGTACCGCGAGCGTGAGAAGCGGGGCGAGTGTGCGGTGCATAGTAGGGCCTCCTTGCTTGCTTATGTGAGCTTCCCGCGAGGCAGCGGACCCCCTGCCGTTACGGACGAAGCATCGGCCGTGCTACTTATTGCGCCGGCCGCGTTAGCATGTTCGGTCAGAGTATTCGCGCGATACGGTACGTTCGCGCCGACCCCGCGCCTTCACGGCCCCGGCTTGCTTCTCGATGGCGGCGGCGCGCTGGAAGCGCCGAACTCCTCGCTGCAGTGGCTGCATCGACGCCTCGTCGGCAACACCTCGCAGCGCGGCGGCAACGTCGTCGTCTTGCGCGCGTCCGACCCGGGCATTACCTACGACACTACGTTTTATCGCTACGCACGCGTCGCATCGGTGCAAACCGTCTTCATCCCGCCCTGCGCGCCGCGTCAGCAGATCAATTCGGTGGCACGAATTGTCGACAAGGCCGACGCGGTATATTTCGCGGGCGGCGACCAAGCGCATTACGTCGCGTGGAAAGGTACGGCGCTGATAAGTGCCGTCACGCGCGTGTACGCACGGGGTGGCATCGTCGGGGGTGGGAGCGCCGGTTTAGCGATACAAGGTGCGGTGGTTTACGACTCCGTCGCCGCCGATCGCCTGGGCCACGAGACTCACACCAGCGACGCCGTTGCGAACCCGCTGGAGGCGCGCATCAGCTTCACCACCGGGCTCTTTGCATGGCCCGCGCTGGCCGATACGCTTACCGACACGCATCTCGTCGTCCGCAATCGGTTCGGACGGATGGTCGTATTTCTCGCGCGCGTTCTTCACGACCACCTTCTTCCCGGAGCGCGCGCCGTCTACGGGCTCGGTATCGATCAGGCGAGCTCGGTGGTTGTCGATCCTGACGGCACCGCGACGGTGCTCAACGGGTCGGGAGGACGCGGCGCCTATCTCGCGCGCGCCGACTCAGTGCCGCACCTCGCGAAGGGCCAGCCGCTTCACTACACCGTCGGCGTCTGGCACATCGGCGGCAACGGAGAACGATTCGACCTGCTTCGCAAGCAAACGCGCGAACCGTACTATAACGTTACCGTTAACGGCTCGCTCAAGCCGATCTATAGCCGCGACCCCTATAGCCCATGAGTTCTAGCGTCTCCTACGAGCTACTCGAGCAGCAGCTACGCGCGCTGCTCGCCGGTGAAAGCGAGTTCGTTGCCAACGCAGGCAACTTCGCGGCCTTCATCTATCACGAGCTGCCCGACGTCAATTGGTCGGGTTTTTATCTTTGGACGGAATCGAAAGAGCTCGTTCTCGGGCCATTCTGCGGACGGCCGGCCTGTACGCGCCTGCCTGCGGGGCGGGGCGTCTGCGGTGCCGCCGCGTCGCGACGCGCGACGCTCGTCGTGGACGACGTCAGCGCCTTCGCCGATCACATCGTCTGCGATACGGCGTCACGTTCCGAGATTGTCGTGCCGCTCTTCGTCCGCGGCGAATTTGTCGGCGTCTTCGATTGCGATAGCCCTAAAACGGCGCGCTTCACCGATGCTGACCGCACCGGCATCGAGAGCCTCGTTCGAGCGTTCGGCGAATCCCTAACGTCACGCGGGCTCTCCGGATCTTTTTGCACTTACGCCGAAGAACACCCAGCCTAAATTCGCCAGCGCCATACAGCCAAGGGTGAGAAAGACGGTCTCGAAGCCGAAGCGCGCAGCAATCGTTCCGCCCAACAGCGGTCCGGCGAACATTCCCATGAACGTCGCGCTCGAGGTAATTCCAAAGACCTGTCCGCGCCGTTCCACTGGGAAGATTCGGCCGATCAGGGCATTGGCCGTCGGCAGCACGCCGCCCAAGAACAAGCCGACGCCGAAGCGCAGCGCGATGAACGCATCGACGCTGTGAACGAATGCTTGGGGAATGGTGAAGGCGGCGACGCCGCCAAGCGAGATCAGCAGCACCCGGCGATAGCCGATTCGATCGCTGCGCTTGCCGAGAAACGGCGAAGCGAGGAGATCGGCGAGACCCGTTACCGCAAAGGCTAAGCCGGCAGCGGTCGCAAGCCAGGGAACATTGCCGGCTAGATCTCTTACGAAGAGCGCGACGACCGGCTGCACGCCGAAAGCGACGACTTGTGCGAGCAGCACCACGACGAACATCGGTGCGAGTGACGGATGCGTCGCGACCTCGTGCAGGCTCGCAAAGAACGACACGCGCCGATTCGACCTTTTGTCGGGCGCAAAGCGCTCCCGCACGAAGAGGATGCATACCAGAGCTGCGGCGAGCGCGAATAGCGACGTAACGTAGAAGACTTGGCGGTAATCGTGGAGGCGATCGGCGAGAAATCCACCGAAGAGCGGCCCGCAGAGACCACCGACGAGCTGACCCGTCGTCATCCAGCCGAGCGAAAAGCCAAGGCTTTCCTCGGGAACCTGCGTGCCGACCATTGCGATCGCGGCGGCGGAAAACCCGCTAAAGATGCCCATGCAGGCGCGCGCGCTGAAGAGTTGCCAAACGTTCTGCACGACGCCCATCAGCGCCGTAAATATCGCGACGGCGACGCACGAACGTATCACCATGGCTTTACGTCCCGTGCGATCCGCGATACCGCCCCAGACCGGCGAGAATATCGCCGCCGCCAGAAAGTTCACCGACGCGATGACACCGGCCCAAATCGAAACCGCCGCGATCGGCTTAACGCCGAGCTGAATGATAAAGAGCGGTAGAAACGGACCCGAAACGGAGAAGGCGAAGGACATCAACGCCTGCACCGTTACCATAACCCAGAGCGTGCGCTGCCATGCGTTGGGCGTCACGCCCTGGCTGTACCCTTATTGCGGGGGCGCGCCCTCCATGTGCATCATGCCGGGACCGTGCCAACCCATCATGCCGAGCGGTCGCGGCGTGAGCGCCATCAGCAAAAGCGTTCCGGCGTCAAGCTGAGGGCGCGACGGCATCGCGCCGTTCTCCGGCCCATGGCCCATGAGCTGCGGGTGACCCGCCGGCATTTCGCTCTGCAGCTCGGTCCGCATCTGCTCGTGCAGCTGACCGCTCTGGGCCGCGAACGCGGTGTGAGCTGCGACGATCCGTTGCCGCTCCGCCCCCGAGAGCATCTCGTCGAGGCGCTTCGCGACGCCCTGAATATCCGGGCTTTGCGCGATCGCAAGGTCGCCGATCGTTGCACCGACCGCGCGACGATGGACGGGGCTGAGCGCCGAAAGTATTTGCCAGCGCATCTGCTGATGGAGCTGATCTTCTTGTTGAGCGAAGCGCTGCAACGCTTGATGCATCGCCTGACGTTGGTCGGCCGTCGGGGCTGCCGGCGCGCTGGTATCCTGGGCCAGCGCCGCCACGGGAACGACGCTGAGCACGAGTGCCAGCGCCAAAATCTGTCTATTCATACGCCATTCTACTATTTTCTCTCGTAAAAGATGCTGGGGACCGCAAAAGCGGGCTAAGCCACCAGGTCGCGCCAGCTCGAGGCGCTCACGGTGATGCCATAGTATCCGGCGGCGGCTTTGATGTTGGCAAAGGCTTGCGAGCGTTCGTTCTCGGTTACGCCTCGCACTTCGCCGAAACGCGCGATTGCGCTGCGGACGTGCGCCGCATCGGTAAGGGGCTCTTTGCGCTCGTTGGGGAAGGCGAAAGCGCTATCGGGCAGCTTCGCGCGAATGTCGTCCGCATCGCCGCGTACCGGTTTCCACGTTACTTGCATCGGCCTACCGTAGCTCAAGCGTGTGAACGGCGCGTTGTCACGCGTTGTCGCTTTTTCGGCGAAGGTCTGCCAGCATGGCATGCGCGGCGCGCTTGCCTGGAAAGCCGCTGACGCAACCGCCCGGATGCGCGCCCGAGCCGCAAAGATACAGGTTGCGCAGCGGCGTGCGCGTCGAGAAGCGATCCTGATAGATTTGTCCCGGGAGCAGCTCGCCGTGAAAGATGTGGCCGCCGACTAAACCGAACCGCGCTTCTAAATCGGGTGGCGTCAACACTTGGCGGCGTTCGACCGCGTTGCGGAGGTTCGGCGCGTAGCGAGCGAGGATCGCGACGATCTTGTCAGCCGCAGCTTCGCGCTTCGCACTGGTCCATCCGTCGGCACGATCGTATGGGAAGTATTGTGCGAAGATCGAGAGCACGTGCTTACCGGGTGGTGCGAGCGACGAATCCGTCGGCGTTTGAAGAAAACCTTCGATCAACGGCTCGTCGCTTTCGCCGCGGCTGCACGAATCAGTGTAGGCCTTCTGCAGATAATCGATCGACGGCGCAACGTGAATCGTGGCCCGGTGGTGGGCCTGCGAGTTCGTTCCCGGGCGGCAGGTAAAGTTCGGCAGCTCTCCCAGGGCGAGGTTGACTTTTAACGACGAGCCGGCGCTCTTCCATTGCGTGATCTTCGACACGAATTTCGGCTCGAGCATCGACGGGTGGAGCAAGTCGAGGAAAGTCGTGCGCGGATGTGCGTTCGATGCCACCATCGCCGCCCGCACCTCCACGTTGTCACCGCCTCTGCGGGAATGCTCCACCCCGCAGGCGCGATCGTCTTCAAC
>DATDIA010000099.1:0-5722 GCA_036521295.1 Candidatus Cybelea sp.
AGAGCGAAGAACGTCACGATCGCGAGCCCTGAAAAGACCTGCGTCCAGACGCCCCAAAGATTTTGCGCGTTGAGCCCGGCGACGTTGTTGGTGACGACGTTCAAATACTCCAAGCTGTAAATGAGGTTGGCGAAAAGCACGACAGAGAGCGCGATTGCGCCCCAAAGATAGCGTCGCGCAAATGGGATGCAGGCGATGGTAAAGAGCAGCCCATTGAAAAGATAGCGCTCGTGCATGCGCGTAGCGAGCACGAAAAAGGCCAGCGTGGCCACGGCACAGCCTTCCAGCAACGCTTGCGACGTGCGTTCCTGCACGTAGCGCCACACGATGAGGGCGAGCGCTGCTAGTACCAGCAAGACGCCCCAAACGTACTGCTTTAGCCCCAAGATCGCTTGCGTATCGGGGACCCAGAGCATGCCACGCACCGCCCAAAGGTTAAAAGCGTTGACGCTGTTGTAGGGATAGACATTCGAACCGTAGGCGTAACGCTCCAACAACCACACGAATGACGCGATAGGATTACTGGGGTGGAACGGTTCGGTCAGCAGCAGCGCGAGCAGAATCGCTGCGCCGACGCCGATTGCACTCGCCACGAGACGTGCACGGCGGCGTCTCGGATCGACGAAGGCAAAAGCCACGAGCAAGGGCAACAGCACTGCGGCTTGCGGCTTTATCAGCAGTGAATACGCAAAGGCCAGCCACCCGCCAACGATCCATGCAGTCTGTGCGCGCCCGCCGCCGGAGCCTGCCTCGTCTTCGCTGCGCAACAACGCGTAAATCGCCAGCAGCGCAAGGCCGCCCGAAATAGAGTCGACCTGTCCCCATAGCGCAGAGACGTAGATCGTCGCAGGGTTGAGCACGTACAGCGCTGCGGCGCCAAGTGAAAAACCGGCGCCGGCAAACCGGCGGACCACGGCATAGAGCAGCGCGCCGACGCCGAGATCCGCGAAGATCGCAGGCAGCTTGACGAAGTCGCGCAGCAACCCAAAGCCGCGATCGTGCGCGGAGAAGAAAAGGTGCCAGAAGTGTCCGACCGCAGCGAGGATATAAAAATATCCGGGCGGATAATCGGCAAAGCCGATCGTTGAGTAAAATGTCGAAAAACCGTGCTGACTTAAGCCGAGCGCCCATGCGGTATACGTGCTGACGTCGGTTTTAAAGCCTTCGTTGTTAATGAAGAGCAGTCGCACGACGAGCCCGACCAGCAGGAGCGCCGGGAGAGCCCATGCCAACGAACCCTGCCGTGCTCCGGCACGGGCCGTACCGTTGATGTTCACGCTCTTCCTTTTAGGTTAGCCGGCGGCGGCAAGGCCGAGCGTACCGCAGAGAAACTCGCGAAGCTCCCGATTCGGGTGCATCTCCAGCACCGCCAGATGCTCCCCAGCCGCCTCCGTAGCGGCTTGACGCGCGCCCAGAGAATCGAGCGCGTTGACGATGCGTTCAACGGTCGCAGCATCGAGCGAATTGCAGGTCGCGTAGGCGTCCGCGACCACCGAGCGCGCCGCCGAGAGCGGCTGCGCGATCGCCCAGACGACCGGAAAGGTCCATTTTCGGCGCGCGATATCGCTTGCAACCGTCTTCCCCGTTTCGTCCACCGATGACCAGATGCCGGCGACATCGTCGCGGATTTGGAACGCCATGCCGTACGCGCGGCCGACCGCGCCGTAGCCCCGAATCGTCGCCTCGTCACAGCCGGCAGCATGCGCGCCCAACCGGCACGAAGCGTCGAAAAGCTGCGCCGTCTTACACTCGATCATTCGGTAATAGTCGGGTAATGCGACGGACCGCTCGGATTCGAAATAAAGATCGAGCGACTGGCCCTCGCACATTACTGCGTGCGCTTCGTGCAGGAGCGCGAGCATCTGCAACACGCGGCGTGCATCGAGATGCGCGGCAGCCTGCTCGAGGCTGAGAAAACTCAGCGCGCACATGGCGTCGCCCGCATTGATTGCGCGGGCCACCCCGTACGCGCTCCAAAGCGTTGGCCGTCCGTGTCGGAGCTCGTCGCGATCCTCGATGTCGTCATGGACGAGCGAATAGTTGTGGAAGATCTCCACCGCTACGGCGGCATCGAGCGCGTGCTCGACCGGCGCTCCCTCACTGATCGCCACGCGCATCACCATCTGCGGGCGCAGCCGCTTCCCGCGCCGAGCCGGGCCGTACGGAGCGTATCCGAAGTGGCGCAAAAGACTATCGGAGATCTCTGGCGATCCCCGATATCCGGCAATTCGTTCTTCGAGGGCGCTTTCGAAACGCTCGGTGAGGCTGTTAAGCAGAAGCGGCCAACTCCTCCATTCGTGCCTCGACCTTATCGACGAGCCATCCGGGTGTCGATGCGCCCGACATCAGACCCGCCACCTGGACGCCCTTAAACCACTCGCGCTCGAGCTCATTCGGCCCCTCAATGTGATAGGCGCGTGCACCGTGCGATTCAGAGAGATCGGCGAGGTGCTTTGTGTTCGCCGAAGTCTTTCCGCCGACCACGACCATGACTTCGACGTCTCTTGCCAGACGTAGCGCTTCGTTCTGGCGATTGTGTGTATCGGTGCAGATCGTGTTAACCGCTCGCACTTCGTAGTACTTCGCCGAGAGCTCGCGCACGATCTCAGTGAAGCCTTCGCCGGACCACGTCGATTGAACGACGACCCCGACCCGGCTCGAGCGCGGGAGGCCCTCGACGTCCTGCGGCGATTGAATGCACCATGCGCCCGGCACGTGGCTGAGCGTGCCCTTCACCTCGGGATGGTTTGGATCGCCGATGACGATGATCTTATAACCGTCGGCTTTCAGTTTTTCCGCTTGAACGTGAATCTTCGTTACCATCGGACAGGTGGCATCGATGATCTCAAGGTTCTTTTCCTTTGCCTTCTCGAAGACTTCAACCGGCAACCCATGCGCACGAACGAAGAGCGCACCCGCGTCCACGTCATCGACCGTCTGCGCGTTCTTGAGACCGCGAGCGGCCAGCGATTCGACCATCTGCGGATTGTGCACGACGTGGCCAAGGGTCGTGACGTCGCCGCGCGAGGCGATCGCCTCCTCGGCCTTCTTCACCGTGATCGCAACGCCGAAGCAAAAACCTTGCACGGACGCCTTACGTATTTCCACCGGTACTCTCCGCTAACGCTTCGATTGCTTTCATGAGCTTGGTGGTGAACTTCGCCAAGTCAGCGCGCGTTGCTTTCCCCCGGGCGGGAGGCGCAAGAGGCGCTCCAAATGCGACGTCGAGACGAGCCCGGCGCGGCGCCCGGTCGGTGCCGCGGATAAAAGCCGGGACGACCGGAACCTGTGCGATGGACGCTAGGAGAGCGACGCCGGTCTGGGGAGCAACCGCACCGTGCGGGTTGCGCGTCCCTTCGGGAAAGATTCCCACCACGCCGCCCGACTCGAGTACCTTGAGCGAGCGCTTGATGGCGGCGGCAGCGCTGCCGCCGCGGTCGACTGAATAGGCACCGAGTGCCCGAATGACCGTACCGAGAACTGGTACGGCAAAGAGCTCCTTTTTCGCCATATAGCTGATGCGTCGCGGGCAAAGGCACCCCATCAGCGGCGGATCGAGATACGAGACGTGATTGCAGGCGACGATGAGCGGCCCTTGGAGCGGCACGTTCTCGGTGCCGACGACGCGCGCGCGCCAGAGAATTCGCGCCATTGCGCGCACGACGACCTTCGAGAAATCGTAGAACCACGGATTCACCGCTTCGTCCTTTCGACAACCTTAGGATGACGGCGCTGTGGCGGTGACGATGGCGCAGATTTCGTCGACGACATGCTCGGCGTCGACGTCGCTGGAGTCGATAATGTGCGCGTCGGGCGCGGGAGCCAGCGGGGAGATCGCTCGCGTGCGGTCGAGCCGGTCGCGCTCTTCCATCTCTTGGGCCAAGCGGTGTGCGTCAACGTTCGCACCGCCTCTTTCGAGCTGCATGCGACGCCGCGCGATTCGTGCGGGAACCGAGGCAGTGAGATAGATCTTTACCGTTGCGTTCGGCAAGACGACGGTGCCGATGTCCCGGCCTGCCATGACGACGGAACCTTGCTGCGCAATGTGGCGCTGAACCCGCACCATTTCCAGACGCACCTCGGGGTGCGCGGAAACGGCGGAAACGATGGCGGTGACTTCGTTGGCGAGCAGATCGGCTTCGTTCAGTTCGCGCCCTCCGGCGATGATACGAAAGCCAAGCGGAGCCGACTCGTCGAGCTTCACTTCTATCGGAGCGATCTTCATAAGCCGCGCGAGCGCCGCGCCGTTGTCTACATCTGTACCGCTGTGCAGCGCCAGCGAGGCCAGCGCACGGTACATCGCTCCGGTATCGAGATAGAGTATTTGCAGCCGCCGCGCGGTGGCGCGGGCGACCGTCGTCTTTCCGGCGGCTGCTGGACCGTCAATGGCAATCTGCAACCTCCCCGGATCGTTCACTGCGCCTCGAAGAAGCGGTGAACTTGCGGCCCGGAGAGCTGTGGGTCGATCTGCTTCTCCAATTCCGTCTGCAAACTCTCGAAGGCAGCCGGATTGCTCCCGTAAATATATTGCCGGGTATTGACCAGAAATGCATAGGTGCTGCCGTTGGGGAGTTGCTCGGCCCAAGTGTTGGTGCCCGGCATCGAGCCTTCGCGGGCCCAATCGGCACCCGGCTCGGGCGTTCCTACGCCCCAAATCAAATACTTCCTCATGAAGCTCACCATGGAGTCCGCGCTCGTCGCAAGTGCCGAAGCGCCGCCCGCAACCTCGAGCACCATGCCGTCGCCGCTATAGGGATAAGGATACGCCTTCTTCGACGTCACGTAGATGGCCGATAATCCTCGATACGATGAATAATACTTTTGAACTTCGTGGGGAAGCCGCTTGCCGACGGTCGGCGAAATCAGAACGTCCGTAAGGCCAAGAGGGCCGGCGACTTCCTTTTCGATGTAATCGGAAAAACTCAGTCCGGATGCCTTCGCAACGACCATCCCGAGCACGGTATAGCAGAAGTTGCAGTACGCATAAACCTTTCCGGGTGACTCTTGCAGCGGCTGCGCTAGCTGGTATCGCACGTAATCCACCTGATCGACGGCGTGCTTGAGATGAAGGGCCTTCGCGATGGCGCGCATCGCAAAGGTCGGATCGTAGTAGGGCGGCTTCGAATCGTTCCATCCCGATTCGTGCAGAATCATATCCTCGATGGTGATATCGTAGACTCGTTTGTCCACCTTGGCGTGCACCGGAAGAGGCTTCGTGATGCCCAAGTAGGCAAAGACTTTCGCGCTTGGCCTGATTTTATGAGCTCTCATCAAATCGTACAGCGCGCCGTCGACCCACGCTTTCGTGATGCTCGCCAGGCGCATGATCGTGATCGGCGTCGTTACGGAGCGTGCACGGCTACGATAGGTGTAGCCGTGTGAGAAGACGCTCTTACCTTTTACCGAAACGCAGAGCTGAGCGTTGGGCACTTGCTGCGCGACCATGAACCGCACGACAAGCTTATCGAGCACCGAGTTCTTGCCGACGCCGTTAATCGAGATCTTCGAATTCCCGGAGACTGCAGCGACGGGAAGCGCTCGCGGAACGAATTTGGTATTGCCGGAGTTCGACCAGCCGCTGCAAGCGGCCAAAAGCGCGATGAGCGCCACGAGAACGCCCGCTATTGAAACGGGATTACCCAGCCTCGTCACTGCCGATACCTCCAATGCCACCGAGCCGCGAGTACTCTCTCCATTGGCCGGCCGGTGAAAAAAGACCCTT
>DATDIA010000100.1:0-5927 GCA_036521295.1 Candidatus Cybelea sp.
CTGGAAAAGCTGTTATTGCCGTTGCAAGCCGATAGGAAAACCGTGAAGATCACAATTGCTAACCGGCGATTCAACACGGGTAATACACTCGCGTTCTCCTAACGTGGGGGTGAGTAAGCTAGGTACGATGCCAAAAAGGAAAACTCCCACCGGTTGAGATTGACGACGTCAATGACCGAGGTGCCAGCCGTGCTGAGGGCAACGATACGGTCGCAAGCCGGTGGTCGCGCGCGCAATCGCTCGCTCGGCGGCTTTTTTTGTTTCGAATGCCGTTTTTGGCGCGCCCGTTCGCGTATAACAAGAGCGGGGACCACCCAATTTTCTTTCGTTGTTCTTCACATCATCATATTCCAGCAGCGACGACTCCGTCTGCGGCGTCAGAGCGTTAAAAGGAAGGGTGATGAAGTTTCTTCTCGGTAAGTCGGCGCTGCGTGCGTTCTTTCTAGTGGGATGCGTTTCCGCCGGCAGCGTGCAGGCTCCCGCCCTGACTGCAGTCGAGGCTATGCCGATCACGCCACGTGGCTCTCAAGTCACCATCGTGCTCATGGAAAACAAAAACTACGATCTGGTCGTTGGCAGCTCGCAGGCGCCGTATTTTAACAACGCACTCGTACCACAAGGCGCGCTCTTACAAAACAGCCATGCCGTCGGGCATCCGAGCGAACCGAACTATCTGGCACTCTTCTCGGGCTCCAATCAAAGCGTTCACGGCGATCCGTGTCCGGTGTACTTCAAGGCTGAGAACATCGCGGCCGAACTCATCACCGCCGGCAAGACGTTCGCTGGCTATTCCGAGTCGATGCCGCGCGACGGCTACCGGGGATGCTATCACGGCCTTTACGATCGCAATCATAACCCATGGGTTGCGTTTACGAACGTGCCGCAATCGGATAACCTTGTCTATAAAAGATTTCCCTCAGTCGTTGCGTCGTTTGTCTGGATCACGCCTAATCTCTGCCACGATACGCACAACTGCTCGGTGCGGGTAGGCGACAAGTGGCTGTCACGGAATCTTCCGCCTATTATTGCGTGGGATTCCAAGCACGATGGGTTGTTGATCGTGACGTGGGATGAAGCCGATCCCGACGATAGCGGGAAGAACCATATCCCAACCGTGCTGATCGGGCCGATGATCAGAGCCGGCGTTCGCGATACGGAGAGAGTCGATCACTACTCCGTGTTGCGCACGATTGAGAACATTTTGTCAGTCGCCTGCATCAAGGCCGACTGCCGTGCGCCGCTCATTACGGGGGTTTGGCGGAGTCACTGAAAATTGTGGATAGCGAGGGTGCGGGTGATACCCTCGTCGCTGAAGCTCCAGATTTTTTTTGCGAGAACGTCGATGCAGCCGCCCTCTTTTTGAAGAGTTCCCTCGACGATGAGCGTCGAGGAGGAGCGAATCGGACGGCGATAAGTTTCGTAGACATCGGGACGTACGATGACGTTGACAAGCCCGGTTTCGTCTTCAAGGGTCAAAAAGACGAAGCCCTTGGCGGTGCCGGGTCGCTGGCGAGTGACGACGAGACCGCCTACGCGACAGGCGCTATTACGGGCGCGCCTTTGCAGTTGCGAGGCCGGAATGACGTTCTGCGCGGCAAGGATCTCGCGAAAATGCTCCATCACTTGTCCCGACGGCGTGATGCCGGTCGACCAGAGATCGAAGGCCGCGAGTTTTTTCGGCGCCGGAGATTCAAATTCGACTGACGGCTCCTCCACATCCATGAGCGCGCCGAGCTCGCCGCGAGCCTCGCGTTCGTCGAGACCGCGCAACGCCCACATCGCCTCGCGGCGCGACGCGTACCAGGGCGCGAAGGCTCCGGCGATCGCAAGGTTCTCGAGGGTTTCGCGCTCGAGGCGCGTGCGCTGCGCGAAAGCGAGCACGTCCGCGAAGGGCCCCTGCGCAATAGCTGCTTGCAAACGTTGCTGCTGCGCCTCGCCTAGGCCACGCACGAGATGGAATCCCAAACGCAGCGCGCCGTCGCGTTCGACTTGCGACCAATATTCGCTCGCATTGACTTCAACTGGTTTGATCGTCACGCTGTGGCGACGCGCGTCGTTCACGAGCACTTCGGTCGAATAAAAGCCCATGGGTTGCACGTTGAGAATCGCCGCCGCAAAAACGGCCGGAAGATGGCATTTTAGGTAGGCCGAGGCGTAGGCTAAAAGCGCGAAGCTGGCCGCGTGCGATTCCGGGAAGCCGTAATCGGCGAAGCCCTGGAGCATTTGGAAGAGCTGCTCGGCAGCATTACGGTCGATGTCGTTGTCAACCATGCCGTTGACGAGCTTTGCGTGCATCGCTTCCATGCGGTCGCGCGACCGCTTATGTCCCATTGCACGGCGGAGCTGGTCGGCCTCGCCGGGCGAGAAGCCCGCGGCCTCGATCGCCAATCGCATTCCCTGCTCTTGAAAGAGCGGTACTCCGAGCGTGCGCTCCAACACCGATTTGAGTTTGGGGTGCGGATAGGTAACCGGCTCGAGCCCCGAACGCCGGCGCAAAAACGGGTGAATCATCTGGCCTTGAATCGGCCCCGGGCGAATGATCGCAACCTGCATGACGATGTCGTAAAAACAGGCCGGCTTTAATCGTGGCAGCATCGATTGCTGCGCGCGAGATTCGATCTGAAATACGCCGATCGTATCGGCACGCTGCATCATCGCATACGTTTTCTTATCGCCGGCAGGGATCGTGTGCAGCTCGAGATCGCGCGCGACGGCGGACGGGAGCCACGGATCGTCGCGCGCGACGCAGCGCCGGTAGAGCGTGAAAGCCTCTCGCAGGAGCGAGAGCATGCCTAAGCCGAGCAGGTCGATTTTGATCAAGCCCAGATCTTGGAGGTCGTCTTTGTCCCACTGCACGACGGTGCGATCGCGCATCGTCGCCCATTCGACCGGCGCAACCCGTACGAGCGGATCGCGCGTGACGAGCATGCCCCCGGAATGAATCCCTAAATGACGAGGAAAGTTTGCGATTCGGCGACAGAGCGTGAAGAGCATCTGCGGGCCGGCGTCGTCAGGAAGTGCTTCGCGCGAATCGAACTCGCGCGCGATTGCGTCCACTTCTTCGAGCGTTAGCCCCAGCGCCTTGCCGACGTCGCGGATCGCCGATCGCGTCCGATAGGTAATCACCTCGGCCACCATCGCCGCGTTTGAGCGACCGTACCGTTGGTAGACGTACTGAATGACGCGTTCGCGGTCTTGATGGGCGAAATCTATGTCGATGTCGGGAATTTCGCGCCGTTCTTCGGACATGAATCTCTCGAAAAGCAAGTTCATCGCAATCGGATCGACCGCCGTAATTCCCAGCGCGTAGCAGACCGCTGAGTTCGCCGCCGAACCGCGCCCTTGGCAAAGAACCCCGAGCCGGACTGCCTCGCGCACGATGTCCCAGACGATCAAAAAATATCCGGCCAGATCCATCTTGGCGATGAGCCCGAGCTCATATTCGAGCTGTCGTTCCACTTTCGTCGCGAGGGGCGCAGGATATCGCTTCGCGGCGCCTTCGTAGACGAGATGGCGAAGATAGCGCTGCGGCGAGCTGCCCTCGGGCACCGGAAAGAGCGGAAACTGTCCGGTCAAACGTTCCAACCGGAAACGGCAACGCCGCGCGATTGCGATGCCGGCAGCGATCGCTTCGGGATACTGCGCGAAGAGGCGCCGCATCGCGGCCGGCGATTTCAAATGGAATTCAGCATTGGGGCGCAGCGCGTTGGCGGCTCGGGCTGCCTGCAAGGTGGTACCATCTCGCACGCAGGCGAGCACGTCGGCGACCAGCGCATCGCCTTTTGCAGCATAAACGACGGCGTTGGTCGCAACGTACGGCACGCCGCATTCGCGCGCGAGCCGCACGAGCTGTACGTTCCGCTGCGTTTCCTGCGATGTAAGATGCTGCTGGAGTTCGAGGTAGAAGCGCTGCGGGAAAAGCGCGTTTAAATCGCGCGCTTCACGCGCCGCGGCTTGCACACCGCCTCCTGCGAGCGCGCGCTCGACGCGCCCAAACGGACCGCCGGAGAGCGCGATCAATCCTTCGCTGCGACCCTCGAGATCTTCCAATCGTAAGCGCGCGTCGCCTTTGCTGCCGCGCATTTGCGCCAGCGAGATCAGTTCGCACAGATGTGAATAGCCGGCCTCGTCTTCAATCAAGAGCACGACGTGGGCGCCGTCTTCGAAAGTGAGCTCGCTGCCTAAAATAGCGGAAACTCCGCGTTGTCGCGCGTAAGTCGAGAAACGCACCGCTCCGTAAAGACCATCACGATCGGTCAGCGCGATCGTCGTTAATCCAAGCTCGGCCGCGCGCTCGATTAGTTCTTCGGGATGCGAACCTCCCTGCAAAAAGCTAAAGTTAGACCAGCAGTGAAGCTCGGCATATCCTTCTGTTTTTGACTGAGGCATGGCCGACTCGAAGACGCTCGTCGCTCCGCATCCGGCTTCGCTCCTGCTCGACCACTTTTTTGGGAGAACAAGCTTTGAAGCAGCCCTCCATGGCTGGCCCAAAAAAGTTGGACGCTTCTTATCGGCCATGCCTCAGCCTTCACGAAAGATATGCTCGTAATGTTTAAATTTTATTCGTAGATGCCGCGGAGATACCAATGAGAACCTTGGTGGTAGATGCGAGCGAAGGTTCCGTTCTCAAGTACGACGTCGTATTCGTCGCGCGTTACCGGCGAGAGCGCATAGGCCCGCTCGGCGATGCGCCAGGGACCGGTGCATTGCCGCACCGCTTGCCGATCGACGGTCGCCGGCTCGCCGCCGCGCAGCTGCACCGGAACCTCACGTACTTCGAGCAATCGCAGCTGTGGAACGAGCTCGGTGCGCAGTTTCGTTTGATCCAGCAGTGCGCGAGGGGGCAGCTTGAAAGGCTCGTAGCTAAAACGCTCTTCGAGCAGATGCGCCTCACGCGTTTTGGCGCGAGCGATCCCTGTGCCCAGCGCCGCTTCGAGACGTGCGATCGCCACGGCGACGCGTTGTGGATCGAGATCGTCGGCGCAAAAGAGTGGTTGCTCTTCTCCTCCTTCTTCGAGCTGCAGAGCCTGGAGACGAAGCCCCACAATTGCGGCTGCAAACGTTGTACCGTCGAGTTTTGCGCGCAGCATCGCGAACATCGTACGCTCGTGAGCGGTCGGCGTTGCAAGTGGTATTTCGAAATCGCACGCATCGGCGTCTTCCAGCTCGATCGTCAACCGAAACGCGCCGGCGCGCTTACCGCAGCGCTCGAGATCGGTACAAATGCGCGCGAGCAGCATGCGCACCGCGAAAAAAACTTGCGCTTCGTCGGTTGCGCGACCTTCACCGAAGATCGAGGCTTCAATGGCAACGGCATGACCGCGCGGCACGAAGGGACGTCGATCGATGCCGCGCGCGAGCTCGTGCCAGCTCGCCGCGGCTGCCCCGAACCGGCGCACGAAGGGCCCGTGCGGCAAGCGAGCGAGATCGCCGAGCCGCTCGATGCCGAGCAACCTTAGCCGCTCGATTATCGCCGCATCGATTTCGAGCAGAGTTAGCGGCAACGGCGACAACATCGCGCGCTCTGTGCCGGCTTCCCAGATGATTTCGTCGGCGACGTGCGCCGCCGCTTGCGCGGCGATCTTATTCGTCCCCGCCCCGACACGCATCGAGCATCCAAAGGGCGCCAGCACGCCATGCGCTTGCGCGATGTGCGCTTGGGTGGCGCCGGCGATGCCGTGCATATCGAGAAAGGCAAGACCCGGGCGAACGTCGTCGACGAGCGGTGAGACGGCGTCGAGAGCATCGAGCATCTCGTCCCAAAGCACTCGCGGCAACATGCAACCGCCGGCAATGCTAACGCAGAGCAGCATCGCGCATCTCTTCATGCTTCACCCGCACGCACGCGGTGCGTCCCGCTACCATATGCCTATGCTTGCGCACGTCAATGCAGAGCTCAAAGCCGGCGATGGTTCCCCAAAGCCCAC
>DATDIA010000101.1:0-9443 GCA_036521295.1 Candidatus Cybelea sp.
TTCGACTTCGCTCACGAAAAGCTCCGTCGAAGGATGACCAGTAAGAAGGTATACTAAAATGAAAGTTAGGCCCTCGGTAAAGAAAATTTGCGATAAGTGCAAAATCATACGTCGCCGCGGCAAGGTGCGCGTAATTTGCGAAGTCAATCCCAAGCACAAACAGGTTCAAGGCTAGAAGGCCTTTCGACAAGCTCAGGATTAAAAAGGTCCTTCGACAAGCTCAGGATTAAAAAGGAAATTATAGGATGGCTCGTATTGCTGGTATCGATCTGCCGCGTGAGAAACGCGTCGAAGTTGCGCTGACCTATATCTTCGGCATCGGCGCGCCCACCGCGCGCAGGCTGCTTGCATTCGCCGGAGTGAATCCCGACGTTCGCGTTAAGGCCATGAGCGAAGAAGACGAAAAGAAGCTGCGCGACGCGATTGATTCGCTGCAACTGCGCGTCGAAGGCGATCTTCGGCGCGAGGTTCAGGGCAACATCAAGCGTCTGATGGATATCGGTTGTTACCGCGGCCTTCGCCATCGGCGCGGCCTGCCGGTTCGCGGTCAACGCACCAAGACGAACGCGCGAACGCGCAAGGGGCCCAAACGGACGGTTGCCGGCAAGAAAAAGGCGATAGCCAAGAAATAAGTCCTCGCTTGTGAAAGCGGTGATTACTGCGGGCGGCCGTATAAACGGCGCGTTCGCGGAACTCGCCGGCACCCAAGTGAAGGCGCTGGCGCGCGTGCGTGATATCACGATGCTTCAACGGATGATTGACGCGCTGCGCGCGGCTGGTGTGAACCGGCTTGCAGTCGTCGGCGGTGAAGAAGTGCGCGCCGCCTGTGGAGCTCGTGTCGAGCGCTTCGTAGACGAAAGCCTTTCGGGAAGCGAAAACCTCGCGCGGGCGCTCAGCGCGTGGCCGGAAGACGATATGCCGCTGATCTATGCCACCAGCGACTTGCCCTACGTGGACCCCGACGGCGTTTGCGATTTTCTAAGCAAGGTCGTACCCGGCACGCTTGCGGTCCCACTTGCCGATTTCAGACGATTTGCGGCGCGCTTTCCCGGTGCACCGCCGTTTGGAATTACACTGGCCCGCGAACGAGTTGTCAACGGCGGGCTCTTCTCGATCCCGCCCGCAAGTTCGGAAAAGCTGGCGGCAATCGCTCGACGTTTCTTCGACGCGCGCAAACGGCCGTGGCAGATGGCCAGCTTTGTCGGGCCGGTTACGCTTTTCCGTTTTCTCTGCGGGCGCCTGAGTATCGCTGGTCTCGAAACGATCGCCACGCAGGTTCTGGGCGCGCCTGGGTCGGCGGTCCGCAACTGCGCGCCGGAGCTTGCCTTCGACGTTGACGAGTTCGTCGAATATCGCTATGCTTGCGCGCAACCCTAGTCCATTCCGGCTCGCGCTCTTTTGGCTCGGCATTCAAGCCGTGTGGGGCGCGCTTTTGGGGATTTCGCTGCAATCGCGCACGATCGAGCTCTCGGCGGGCGACGCGGTAATCGCGTACGGTCGGCTGGCAACCGCCGGCGCCGCCGTGGCAGCCATCGCGCAGATACTCGTGGGATTCTGGTCGGACGGCCGCCGGGCAAAGGGCAGCCGTCGCATCGAGTTCTACCTCGTCGGCGCGATTGGAGGCAGCGCCGCAATTGCAGTCTTCTACGATGCGCGCACGTTTCTTACGTTGACGGTTGCCTTCATCGCGCTTCAAGGAACGTTGAACGTCGCGATCGGTCCGTATCAAGCGATCATTCCGGACTTTATCGAACGAACGCGAACCGGCGCTGCGTCGTCCTGGATGGCTGCGTTGCAATCGGCTGGAAATGCGATCGGTGCGCTTGCCGCCAGTTTGATCGTAAACGCGAGATTGCTCGGTTCGGCGCTCGGCGGCCTGCTGCTCGTAACCTGCGCCGTGACGTCGGCACAGGTCCGTCAATTACCGTTGTGCGACCCCGGTCAACGAGGAGAGGCGCTGCGCGTGACGCGCCCCTTCATCGACTTGTTCGTGTCGCGGGCATTAATCTACGTCGGGTTTTACACCCTGCTCGGCTATCTGCTCTTTTACGTCGAGGCGGTGCTGGGAACGACGACGCTGGCCGCTGCGCGACGCGAAACGGGAATTTTGATCGTATCCTTTACGCTCGTCGGAACGCTTGGTGCGGCGATTGCGGCACGCCCGAGCGACCGCCTCGACAAGCGGCTTGTAGCCACCATCGGTGCGGGCGGCTTTATCTTGGCCCTCGGCCTATTTGTCGGAGCCCATAACTTTGGCGGGGTCGTGGCCGCGACGCTGATCGCCGGTCTCGGTTGGGGTGTCTTTTTGGTTGCCGACTGGGCTATCGCGTGCCGCGTCCTTCCCGCCGGTGCGATGGCGGCGGCGATGGGCATCTGGAACCTTGCCGTTGTGCTCCCCCAAATGGTTGCACCCGGCCTGACTACTTTGGTCCTCCAGCGCGTCGGCGCGACGGCCGGCGCGGCTGCGCCGCGGACTGCCTTTACGCTGGCTTTGGGGGAAAGTTTGGTGGGGATTGCCTGGTTATGGCGTTTATCACGTTGCGCAATCGGGCAATAACGGGTATCGTGTGTATGCGGGCAGCAACCCATCGGGCGGCCGCTCGTCTCTAGAGCTGACGATTAGGGGGACATCCCCCCTGCGTTGGCATGCAGTTATGTCAATAAGGAGGCACTCGTGAAACGACTCAGCACCGGGATACTCGCAGCGTTATTCTTAACGCTCTGCGGGTTGAACGCGGTTGCTGCGCCGTCGAACGCGACGTCAGGAAACACTGGAAACAGCGTCGCTCAGATGGGCTCAGCACCGCCGGCGGATTTTGGATCGCCGCCGTCCGGACAGATTCCTATCCTTTATAACGATCACCACGTTTACAGCAAACCAGACGTACTCAAACAAGGGCGCGTTTTAGCAGCGCTCGTTCGGGGCGGTACGCTCTTGATTCCGCTGCGCTCGATGTTCGAACAGATGGGCGCGACGGTCTCATGGGATGCCGGGAGCAAGACCGCAACGGTTTCCAAAGCCGGCGCCGAGGTCAAAGTGACCGTCGGTAAACCGGAGGTGGTCATCAACGGCGAGTCACGTCCGCTGGACGTCCCGCCGATGATCTACCAGGGCGTCGTTCTCGTACCGGTCCGCGTAATTTCGGAAGGTATGGGCGCATACGTTCAATGGGTTCCGGACCGGCATATCGTCGTCGTGAGGTACGTCCCCGCGACGCCGCCGCCAAGCCCGGCACCACCGCCGCCGTCGGCAGCCCCGCCCCCGCCTCCGCCACCACCGCCTACGCCCAAGCCGCTGCTTGGCGAGGCTTTCGTGGCCGGAGATTACATCTTCTCGCCAAGCGTCTATAACGAGTTCAACTCAGGCAATCACTCTAACGGCGGCAACGGCGGGTACGCCGTCCGCGGTGGAGGCGAGTTCAGCCTGGGCAACATTCCGTTCATGGTAGAAGGCGCGTACGAGCGCTGGCCGTACCAACACCAATGCACGACCATCTCGGGCGTCGCTCAGCGGAACTGCTTAGTGACCGTCATCGGCGGGAATGGTAGCACTCCCGTCTTAACCACCAACAACCTGTACGATCAGAACGTTGACGCGCGATTGGCCGTGCGCGTACTGCAGCCGCGCCTCTACATCGGCGTGGGTTACCTGTGGGTCGCAAACAACTACGGCTACCCGAACATCAACGGCTGGGGATTCGGCGGCGAGAAGCTGCCCGACCTCAACCACGCGTTCTCGTTCTTTGGCAGCGTCTGGTACTACCCGGATGTCAAAGGGACTGCGACTTTCAGCGTGCCGACAAGCACCGGTTTAACCGCCACGTCCTTGCCGCTCGACTACAACATCCTGAAGTATCAAGCCGGTCTGACTTTCGCCTTCGGATCCAGCCCGATCTTTATCGAGGCTGGTTGGATGGGCGATAGCTGGACTAACAGGACTAACGCCCCGATCAATCGCACCTACAACGGTCCGTTCGCAGGGCTTGGCCTGCGGCTCCTATATCCGTAAAGGGTCAGGGAGAATAGCTCGGAGGGGCCCGGCCATTGGCCGGGCCCTTGCCTTTGGCGGCTCTCTCCAGGTAAGATACGTTCTTGGCGCCCTCGGGCGCCGGAACAACCCCCTATCGCGATGTTACTTACCGTATCATCCTGAGCCACGAGCCCTAACGCGCGTCGAAAGGGCGGAAGGACGGAGAGATTTTTGGCTGCCAAGAAGCAACCCAAAACGCGTCGCAAGCGCGAGATAAAGAACGTCCAGGCCGGCGTGGCCCACGTTCATGCATCGTTCAATAATACGATCGTCACGATCAGCGACCCCCATGGCGGAGTTATTTCATGGGCGTCAGCCGGCAATCTCGGCTTCAAGGGATCGAAGAAGTCGACCCCGTTCGCGGCACAGATGGCCGCCGAAGCCGCCGCGCGCAAAGCGATGGAGCATGGGATGAAATCGACCGAGGTGCTCGTCAAGGGCCCGGGTGCGGGCCGTGAGGCGGCGATTCGTTCGCTTCAGGCTGCCGGACTCGAGATCACGATGATCAAGGACGTTACGCCGATCCCGCACAACGGTTGCCGGCCGCCCAAGCGCCGCCGGGTTTAAGGGAGAGCATGTCGCGTTACATCGGGCCCGTGTGCCGCCTTTGCCGCCGCGAAACGGCAGGCAGCAAGACGGGAGAGAAGATAAAGCTCTTTCTCAAGGGCGACCGCTGTCTGTCGCGCAACTGCGCGGTCGAGCGCCGCGGCACCGCGCCGGGGCAGAAAACTGCGGGCAAGCAGCGCACCAAGGTCTCCGAATACGGCCGCCAACTCCGCGAGAAGCAGAAGATGCGCCGTTACTACGGCGTGCACGAAACCCAGTTCGAAAACTATTTCCGTGATGCGGCACGCGTCCCGGGCCAAACCGGACGAACGTTTCTCCAGCTTCTCGAGCGGCGTCTCGATAACGTCGTCTACCGGCTGAATCTGGCGACGAGCCGCGCTCAGGCGCGCCAACTCGTCACGCATCGCCACTTCCGCGTGAACGGCCGCATCGTCAACATCCCCTCGTACATCGTGCGAGCCGGGGACGTGATATCGATCGTACCGGCAAGCCTCAAATCGACGGTTTTTCAGTCGAACTTGGAAGTCGCGCAAAGCCGGCGTCCGCCGGAGTGGCTCGAATGGAACGACCAAGAAAACACTGCCAAGGTGCTGCAGCCGCCGCCGCGCGAGCAGATCGACACCCCGGTCGACGAACAACTCATCGTCGAGTATTACTCACGATAGTTTCAACTCAACGCTGCTGTTAGGCGTACGATCGTTGCGAACGGATCGCGGCGGATAACGTAAACAGCGATAAAGGATACCAAAAAGCTAGATGACTACCATGTTGGAAACGCCGGTTGGCGCAACCATCGAAGTTCGCGAGCGTCGTGATAACTACGCGAAATTCGTAATCGAGCCGCTCGAGCGCGGCTTTGGAATTACCCTGGGTAACGCCTTACGACGCGTGCTGCTCAGCTCGATTCCGGGTTCGGCCGTCACGTACATGAAGATTGACGGAGTCCTTCACGAGTTCTCGACGATCCCGGGGATGGTCGAAGATACGATCGCGCTGATGCTCAACCTCAAGGGTATGCCGGTCAAACTCGACAGCGACGAGCCGAAGGTTTTGACGCTCTCGGTCAGCGGGGCGCGCGACGTGACCGCAGCCGATATCGTGCCCGACGCCGACGTCGAGATCCTGGATCCGGGCTATCGTCTTTGCACCCTCTCGGCAAAAGACGCAAAGCTGACGATGGAGATCGGGGTCGAGCGAGGACGCGGATATGTTATGGCCGATCGCCAACGCAACGTCGAGCACATGATCGGTTTGATTCCGCTCGACTCGATCTTCTCGCCGATCCGTAAAGTGAATTTCACGGTCGACGATACGCGCGTCGGGCAAAGTGTAGATTACGATCGCCTGACGATCGAGGTGGAGACAAATGGCTCGATTACCCCCGACGACGCGCTCTCGACGGCTGCGTCGATCATGCAGGAAGAGCTCGATCTCTTCGTTTCCTTTACGAACCGGTCCGAGCCGCTGCCCGAAACGCCTCCGAACGAGTGGGACATCCCGGTAGAATCGCTCAACCTCTCCGTGCGATCATTCAACTGCCTCAAGCGGGCGGGCATCTCGAAGGTCTCGGAGTTGCTCGATCTTACCGAAGATGAAATCATGAAGATGCGCAACTTCGGCAAGAAATCGCTTGACGAGATCAAACAGGTGTTGGCAGAGAGGGGGCTCTCGCTGCGCCAAGCGTAGCGTAAAAAAATGCCGCATTCAATCGCTTATAAACGGCTATCTCGGACCGACGGCCATCGCAAGGCGCTACTGCGCAACCTTGCGACCTCGCTCTTCAAACACGGGAAGATAGAAACGACCTCGGCAAAAGCCAAAGAGATCAGCCGCGTCGCCGAGCGTCTCGTCACGACGGCGACGGGCGGCGATCTCGCGGCACGCCGTCGGGTTGCCGAATTTATCACCGAGCCCGCCGTCGTCAAAAAACTCGTCGAGCAGATCGCGCCGGCCCTGCGCGAACGTTCCGGCGGTTATACGCGCATCACCAAGACTCGCGTGCGTCCCGGTGACGCTGCCGAGCTATCGATTATCGAGCTGATTAGCTAGCAGCGCCCTTCGACAGGATGACACGCTGGAGGATAGGCTCCGTCGAAGGGTGACATACCTAACCGAGTCCACGGCGCTCGACACCGAAATCTTAGCCGTCATCGAGAAATGGCACCTTGAGGGCGAGTCGCTCGACGAACGCTCTTTCAACGATTTGGCGCTGCGGCTCTTTGCCTATCAGCTCGAATACAACAAGCCCTACGCGCGCTATTGCGCGCAACTCGGCATCACGTCCACACCCCCATCGTGGGAACGAATTCCCCCGGTACCCGCCGCGGCATTCAAGGAAGCTTCGCTGACGACGTTCGATCCGGCGAAGGCTGCGCTCGTCTTCGAAACGAGCGGCACGACTCGCGGCGCACCCGGGCGCCACTACATGGAGACTCCCGAGATCTACGATGCGGCGTTGCTGGCCGCATTCGACCGCTTTATGCTGCGCGACGGGGCGCGCTTGCGTTATTTCAATTGCGTTCCCAATCCGGTCGAGCATCCGCAATCGTCGCTGGGCTACATGATGGCTCGCGTTAGCCAATCTCGCGGAGATGCACGGACGGGCTGGTATCTGAGCGGCGACGAGTTGCTCTTCGATTCTTTCTGCAGCGACCTGCAAGCGGCTGTCGCGCAGCGCCAACCGGTCTGCCTCGCGGCTACCGCATTCGCACTCGTCAACCTGCTCGACGGCCTGGACGAAGCGAGGATTCGCATTGCCCTTCCGCAGGGTTCGCGCCTGATGGAGACGGGCGGCTTCAAGGGGCGCGCGCGCATCGTCGATCGCGATGAGCTCTACGCCCGCGTCTACGAAGTTTTGGGCCTTGGACTCGAAGCTATCGTCGCCGAGTACGGCATGACCGAGCTCACCTCTCAGTATTACGACGTCACGCCGGCGGGGCACAAAGCGGGGCCGCCGTGGCTGCGTACGCGGGTCGTCGGCTTGCAGGGATCGACGCTTTCCCAGGGCACCATCGGCGCGCTGGTCCACGTCGATCTCGCCAATCGTTGTTCGTGCCTCGCGATCGAAACCGAAGATCTCGGCATGGGAACTGCCGAAGGACTGCTGCTGGTGGGCCGCAATGCCGAGGCGCCTCTACGTGGTTGTTCGCTCGACGCCGAAGAGTTAAGAGTTCAGTAGGTCGACGTGTCTTGAAGGCTATCGCTCAGCGCTTGGCGATGGAGGTCCGTAGCGTAGCATTCGCAAGCTGCGTGTTCGAGGCCGTTGCGGTTGAGCACCGTCACCCGTCCTCGCGAGTAGTGAATCAAGCCGGCTAGCTGATGTGTCGATTCGGCAACGCTGACAGCCGCTCGGTTTACTCCCAATATCATCGAGAGAAACTCCTGGGTCATAGGGAACGACGAAGCGCCTACGCGGTCTTGCGTGAGCAACAACCACTTGGCGCAACGTTCGTTGAGGTGATGCAACCGGTTACATGCGATCGACTGCGAAAGCGAATCAACCGTCTTTAGGCACCAATCGTGCAAGAGCGTCCGAAAGCCCGCGTTAACACGACAATGCTCGCGAAATGGAGCGATCGGCATGGAATACGCATTTCCGGGTACTTGAGCAATCATTTTTTCGCCGGCTATTTCCGCTCCAAAGATGGCGCGAACGCCGACCATCCCCTCGCGTCCGACGGCTGCCGTTTCAACCGCGGACCCGTTACTCATGACTTTGATGACCGAGAGAACGGCGGTTGTCGGAAAATAGACCTCCGTCACGGTCGACTCCGGCTCGTAAACGGTTTCATTGAGGGCAAAGCTCACAGGATGCAAATCGCGCTGGATCGCATCGGCTTCCGTCGCTGGAACGAGGTCGAGGATAATATTTGCCGCGGAGGCATATACCTGTGCCATGGCGAGCGCACTTTCGTCTGGAAGGCGGTCGACAGAGCGTTACTTCCGACGGTCACCTGGCGGCCCAAGATGGGCTGACTTCCCCCAATATAGCACTTTTAAACCTTCGGCGTAAGGAATTCCGCCGAAGCTTGTTTCTCAGTTAACACTTGACGGCGGCGAGCATCGATTTCGGATGCTCGAAGATGCTACCGAGTCAACGCGAAGACGGTTCCGTCGCCGCCTTTCTCATGATTGTGTGCGCCGCCTTTTGCGGTCGTGCCGTAAAGGCTGCCCCTTACCTCGATCAAGCTCGAATAGGGACCCGCGCCATCCGGGTAGGTCCCGAATGTGTGTAACACGCTCTCCGCACCGTCCGTGGTCATGCTGAAGACGGTCCCACAGGATTCTCCTCGATCGCACTTGTAACCCCCGCCCGTAAACGTCGTCCCGTAGAGCGTATCGTTCACTTTGAGCAATTTCGAATACGGGTACTTGCCATCGGGGCCGGAGAAGTCGTGCAGCACCTTCTCAGCGCCGCTCAGAGTGATTCTGAAGACGGTTCCCGCGTTACGGGTGCCGCCGCTCTCCGTCGTACCGTAAAGCTTATTGCGGGCGTACGTTAAACCGGCCCAGGGGTACGCGCCGTCGTGGTGATTGCCGAAGTCGTGCAGCACCTTCTCCTTGCCGGTCAATGTCATGCTAAACACGGTACCCCCGGGGTAGGGCATCGACGTACCGCCGAAGATCGTCGTGCCATAGAGGCGACCCTGCGCGTAGACCAAAGGCGCGAGCGGATTCGCGCCATCGTACGCATAGCCGAAGCTGTACATCACGTGCTCTTTGCCGGTCTGACTTATCCTGAAGACGGTTCCGTTGCTGTAGGTGCCGCCTTCATAGGTCGTACCGTAAAGCTTACCATTCACGTTGATTAAGCCGGCAACGGGATTAGCACCATCGGAGAAGTCTT
>DATDIA010000102.1:0-3635 GCA_036521295.1 Candidatus Cybelea sp.
TGAGCAAGAACTTTGCGACCTTCCCTTGGAGTTTTGCAACGATGTCGCGCGCTTTCTGCTGGCCAACGCCTGGCAGGGTCTTCAGGAAGCCGTAGTCGCCGCGATCGATGGCTCCGGCGATCGTAGACATCGGAGCGCTGAACGCGCGTGCCGCCGAGCGCGGCCCAATCGACGCCACGGTGAGAAGCGCTTCGAAGAACTCACGCTCGATCGCGTTGGTGAACCCGTAATACGTGAAGCGTCCGCTGTTGCCGTCCAGATTGACGACCGAATAGATCTCCAGAGTGACTCGATCGCCCGGCGTAGCGGAGACCTTTTCGGCGATGCAAGGCGGGAGCACGACTTCATAACCTAATCCACCCGTCTCGATTACGGCCGATTCGCCGCTGCGTTCGATGAGCGCACCCGAGATTCTAGAGAACACCAAAGGGTCCGCCGCGGTCGACCACGTTCAGAAAGGCGAGCGCGAGCGCAAGCGCGTCAGAAACGTCATACGGCTTTGGTGCGCGACGCAGGCCAAGCAGTCGCGTCACCATCGCATTGACCTGTTCCTTGCGCGCGCTTCCCGAACCGACCAGCGCGCGTTTCACGCGGGTGTGTCCAAGCGTGTGGACGCTGACGCCGGCCTGGGCGCTTGCCAGACAGAGTACCCCGCGTGCGTGTCCCATTAAGAGCGCGGTGCGAGGGTTTTTGTAGGTCGTGTAAAGTTCTTCGATCACGACGAAACCCGGCGCAGTTTGAGCAATTACTTCGCAGATGCCGGTGTGAAGCTCGCGCAACCGCTCCTCGAGCGTCTTTCCGTTCGGCACCACGACCCCCGCTTCGATCAGCCGCACGCGACCGTTACCGCGTTCGACCGCGCCGTATCCCGTCGTGCGCAGCGCCGGATCGATTCCCAGGATTCGAATTATCGGCGTTTTCACGGCGGCGGGGTCCCGTTGATGGTGACCGCTACGGAAGAACCGGGGGCAAGCGGTGTTCCGGCGCTCGGCTCAGTTCCGATCACCTTTCCGCCCGCGCCGAGGTTTGTCGTGTACTGCCATCGCGCAACCGAGTAACCGAAGGCGCGCAGCGTCTTGATCGCATCTTCACCCGTCATGCCGACGGTATCGGGAACCTCCCCCGAGACCGAGAGCATAACGATCACGGTCGAACCTTGCGGAACTTGACCGGCCGGTGGCGTTTGAGCGACGATGGTGCCGTTGTTTGCGCTCTGTTGTACGAATCGAACGGCGAACTGAAAACCGGCCTGGGTCAGCATCTGCCGGGCTGAATCGTAATCTTGGCCGACAATATTGGGCAGGCTCACAATGGGAGCGCTGCCGGAGGGCGTCGGCGCGTTCGGCATGCCGGCATTGACGACGACGCGCACGATCGCGTTGCGATCCACCTGCGTGCCCTTTGGTATGTTTTGCGATGCAACCGTGTCGGGGGGCGTTCCGGGAACGCTCTGGGACTCATCGAGCGTGATACCGAGTCGCTCGGCAAGCGTCCGCGCGTCTTCGACTCGCATCGCGACAAAGTCGGGTATCACGACTGGCCGCGGTCCGTTCGAGACGATCAGCGTGACGCGACTGCCTTCAGGTACTTTTGCGCCCGGCTTGGGCATTTGGTCGATGACGTTATCTCTGACGGTGTTGTCGAATCGCCGCTGGAGCGTCACGGCGAAACCGTCCTGCTGGAGCGTGCGCTCGGCATCGCTCGCGCTGTATCCGCGCACATCGTTGAGCCCGCGCAGCGGCTTTCCGTTGCTGACGACCAACTCGACGACCTGATTCTTCTCGACCTTCACTCCGGCCGGCGGCGATTGGCGTATGACGTGGTCGGGCGGAACGGTTTCGCTTGCGCTCTTCGTAAAGCGGGTGCGCAATCCGGCATTCACGATCGCTTCCTGCGCGTCGGCCTGCGTCATGCCGGAGTAATCGCCGACCAAAACTCCGCCGGCCAGCGGCGAGAACGATTTGGCGAAAAGAAAGTAACCGAGCGCAGTTGCTGCGAGCAACGCGCCAAGAAGAGCGACGACCGGCCACGCCGAGCGACGGGGCTCCCGCTCGATAGAACGGGCCTGTGCCGCAGAGAGGCGATCGGGCATCGGCGAGCGCCGTGGTGGCAAGATGGCGGAACCCGAGGTGGGCGCGTCGTCCGAGATGCGGTAGCCTGCAACGCTTGGGCGTTCGCGAGCCTCCCGCAGCGCGGTGGCTAGCTCGCTCGCCGACGAAAAACGATGCTCCGGCTTTTTCTGCAGCAGCCGGTTGACGATTGCGGCCAAGGCGGGACTGACCCCGGTTTCGCGTATGTCGATCGTCGGCACCGGGTCGCCGATATGTTTGAGGGCGACGGTGACCGGCGATTCCCCGGTGTACGGCAGTTTGCCCGTCAGCATCTGGTAGAGCACGATGCCCAGGCTGTAGAGATCGGCGGTTTCGTGCAGCTCGTGTTCTTGCGCCTGTTCCGGCGAGATATAGTAGACGCTGCCCATCACCAGGCCAGGCTTGGTTAACGCCATCGTTTGCTGTGAGACGGCACGTGCGATGCCAAAATCCGAAAGCTTGACGACGTCGTCTTTGGTGACGAGGACGTTAGCCGGCTTGATATCGCGATGGAGCAGACCTTGACGGTGGGCATAAGCAAGACCGCTTGCGATTTGCGCGGCATAGTCGATCGCGACCGGCTCGGGAAGGCGTCCGTCGGCGGCGATGATCTCCGCAAGCGAAGGTCCGTCGACAAGCTCCATGACGATGAAGTACGTGCCGCCTTGCTGGCCTACGTCATAGGTGTTGACGATGTTTGGATGCGAGAGCTTCGCAGCCGATTCGGCTTCTTGGTAAAAGCGGCGTACGAACTCGGCATCCGCGGCGTACTGTTCGAGCAGTACCTTGACGGCTACGCGCCGGCGTAACAGGATGTCGGTGCCGCAATAGACCGTCGCCATGCCGCCTTCGCCGAGCTTGCGGTCGAGCCGGTAGCGATTATTGAAGATGCGTTCTTCGATCAACGGGGAACCCCTGAGGAAGTCGTTGTACCGATCGCAGCGAGCAGTTTCGCCGCAGATCGAGGCGCGTCCGAGGGAGCATAGTGGAGTTTTACGTGACCGAGGGCGCAACAATGAGATGCGGCGAAACTGCCGCTGCCCAAGGGGTTTGGCCGCAAAGCCGGTCCAAACGATCGGTGCATTGACTTCCTCAGAGGTTCACCCCGCTCTCTAGTGCCGTCCTGATCACGTCGCGCGCGATCGGTGCGGCATACGTCGCGCCGTATCCGACGTTCTCGACGACGATCGAAACGGCAACCCGAGGCTTTTGCGCGGGCGCAAACGCAACGAACCATGCGTGCGAGCGGCCCAGCGGATTTGTCGCCGTGCCGGTCTTTCCGGCGACCGTCACGTGCGGCAACTGCGCCGGAGTTCCGGTTCCGCGCCGCACGACCGCAACCATCATGTTCGCAACCTTCGTGGCAGTATCGAGCGATACCGGGCTTGCCAGCGTCGCGCGTTCCGACGAGCTCGCAGATATGCCGCCGCTGACGACTTCGCGCACGAGATACGGCCGCGGCTCGTTGCCACCGTTTGCAATCGTCGCACCCAGCAGCGCCATTTGCAGCGGCGTCATGAGCAGCGCGCCCTGCCCAAAGCCCAT
>DATDIA010000103.1:0-3384 GCA_036521295.1 Candidatus Cybelea sp.
GCGAGGCCCCCGAGCATTGCCGCCTCGCTCGAACCGGTCGTCGAACACCCGATGGTCGTCCCCGCGGCCGGCGAGTTCCAGAGATGCGCGAGGAGATGCACGCATCGGCTCTCGATCTCGGCCGTTGCCGGGTACTCGTCCTTGTCGATCATGTTTTTGTCAATGCTGAGATCCATCAGTTTGTGAATCCCATCGTCGAACCACGTCTGGCAGAACGTGGCGAGATTCTGCCGAGCGTTGCCGTCGAACATGAGCTCGTCGACGACGAGCTGCAATGCTACATCAGGGCGCAAGCCTTCCGCGGGCATGCGATGTTTGGGTATCGTCGCGTCCATGGCGCGCGTCGCGTAGACGTCAGTCGCAGCGGTATCGCGCGGATGCTTTTGCCGATGCAAGGGCACGACGTGCGGTTCGATTCAGGGATTATTTTGCCTGCGCTGCGCCGGTAGGCGGAGTCAGAGTGACTCGTACGTTACGGCAGCAAGCCCAGCTTCGCCAAAACGTCTTCCTTGCGTTCCGGCTGGGACCCGCTTCTCGTTGACTCTCCGAGAAGCTGCCTGTCGAGTTCGAGGGCTTGGTCAAGATTAAGCAATCGCGCAATTCGTATCTCGGCGATGCGGTCGGCGTTGGTCATGGAATCCTTTCGAACCGATGTGCCTCAACGGAAGCGGCGCTCAACATAAGCGAGAGACTAAGCGCTCAATGGCGTCCGCAGCTTCTCGGATTATACCACTTCTACGAGCTTGCGGTTCAAGAAACGTTGCGCCGGAGGCAGATTTATGAGATAATAACCGCTCATCAACTCAAAGCGCTCGATCCTTGGACGGTCGACCAAATTACGACATCGGAAAGAGCGATACGTATCTACGCAATAATCCACTAGCATCGAGCACAGGTCCTCATCCGAGAGGTTGATTTTGACGCGGTCGCGAGGCCGCAGTTTCATTCGGCTTAGTCCGTAAAAAAGGAGTACGTTCCATAGCTATTCGTAATAGAAAACGCAGAACCGATTCTCGCCCACCGAAGTCCAAGGCTACGCAAAATCCCAAAGAAGCGCCGCTCGAAGTGTTCGGGAGCATCAAACAAGTTTTTCCGAGCACGACTTTTTCGGTTGAGCTCGATAACGGCCACGTCGTCCTCGCGCATATCGCCGGACGCTTGCGCCGGCACCGAATCAAAATTCTGCCCGGAGACCGCGTCGAGATCGAGATCTCGCCTTACGACTTAACGAAGGGGCGGATCGTGTATCGGTATCGAGCGGGAGAAGAGCGCCGGGTCAGTTAGTACGAGCCGTAATATTTCGACGTAAGTTTGAATAGGCCGGATGCGCAAATCTCAACGATTTGCTCGTTGCTCAACCGGCGGAAGGTCTTGCGGCCCCACTCGAACTCCTCGCCGGCGCCGGCGGCGTCATAACGCGCTTGAGCGCCTGCGTTCAGTGGCGGCCGCTCCTGCAGCGTTTGCTTCTTGAAGTTGACGCGGTAGGCGAGGTCTTTTCCAAAAAGCACGACGTCTCCACGCCCATTGGCATAGCCGCCGTAGACGGGTTCGGAGGCCTCCGAAACGTCCCGGCTATTCGCAACCGCGCTGATTTCAAGAACGGCAACCGGGGCGCTAGAAATCACCATGACAGCCTACGACAACTCAACGCCCGAAAAGGTTGCGCTATGCGTTCGCGAACCAACGAATCCCGGCCGATTCGGGTGCATCGTTGCGGTAAATGCGTAAAGCCGGCTAGGGCCGGCAGTAAAAGGAGGATACCATGGCCCGTAAGTTCATCGATTGTCGCGAATATCCGAGCGAGGCCAATTGCACCATAGCAATTTCCGCCGATGGCGAGGACGAACTCGTCGAGGCGGCGTGTCAGCACGCGATCGCGGTCCACAGACATGCCGATTCGCCGGAGCTGCGAACCACGCTGCGCTCCGCCGTAAAAGAGGGAAGCCCAGCCTAAGCGGGTCGACCAGCCATGCACGGCGCCGCGACCCTAAATCAGACTGGGTTGCTGGCTATGCCCCCGAAACAGCTCGTTGACCTCTTCCGATCCAGCCCGGCGGGCCCAATACCCGACGGTCGCGCACGCGGCGTCGCAATCGTCGTTCCCGGGACGCCATGTAGCAGAGTCATTGCCGAGGCGATCGACCTGCTCGGATGGCAGGGCAAGACGTTCGACGCCGCGCGTGGGGTCCTGGTCAATCGCATAACACCGCTTCGAATCAACGCGATTGCTGCCAAGGTCTACGCCGCGCCGAGCATACTCGACAACAAGCAGTGCATCGTCCTCGATTATTCGCGCACTTCGACCGTCGCGCACTGGATCCGCGACGAAATCCGCAACGTCGCGCCGAGCCTCTATCTCGGCTTCGCATACTGGGGTAAGATGCGGCTCATTGGTTTCAGCCTCGACTTCACAAATAGTCGCTAACGCCGCGCACGAGCCACCGACGAAGCTCGTCGAGCAGTAGCGTCCCAAGCTTCGCGCTGCTTACGTCACCGCTTCTCGCGGGTTGAGCCAGACAAACGTACGCCGAAAGACCGCGATCGAAAGTGCCAGCATCACAAGGGCGACCACAAGACGTCTCACGGCGTTGTAGCGCGCGCTGGCAATGAAGCGGTCCCGCAGAGCACCGCGATCCAAATCCTGGGATCCGGCGTCCGCTCCGGACCCAGAAGCCAACGGCGCCTGCGCCTGCCGGTGCTGGCGTCCCGCCCAAGCTGGGCCGCCGAGTCGCGACCCCATGTGACGAACGAACATACGATGCTGCGCCGTCGGATGGACGACCTGGAAGGCATTATTAACGATGGCGGCAACGCTGACGAAGAAAATAAACGTTGCCAGAAGGCAGACGAGGTATCCGAAGATATCTCCGGTGACAGAAACGCGTTGCATTAAAAATCTCCCTGACTACGATTCTAGCAGCGCGCGAAGCGGAAGGCCTTGAAAGGTGCTGTGCCCAGGCGAACGCTTTCTCCCGCGCCTAAGCGTTAGTGCCGTCCTGGCGGGATCGGGCCCGTCGCCGCGCAGCTCGACCGGCTGCCGCCGAAGAGAACGGCGAGACCGCAGGGCGATGTAAAGATGCGCCGGTTGTCATGCGGCACCCCGCGCACGAAGGCGTAGTCCTGATTGGTTTGCGGGTGGCGGCGCCCGATATACGCGATGTAACTCTTCGCGCGCGCGAAGCGATATGGCCCCTGCGCTTCCCCTCCGCAACTCCGATCGAGGTCTTCTTCCTTTGGATTGATATCGGCAGTGCCCATCAAATAGCTGACGCGTCGCACAATGTACCGGGCTTCGAGGGCCGCAGCCGTTCCGGTGACGTACCTCGGTGCGCCGCTTAGTCCATATCGCCAGCGATCGAAATCGGGACAGTTTTGCTGCCGAGC